>NZ_JBHWGP010000028.1:0-91751 GCF_042733155.1 Streptomyces sp. NPDC059740
CCCAGTGCATCGAATAGATGCCCGCTGGGTTCGGCGGGAGGCTGCGCGGAAAAGACCCGGAACATCGGGACCTCGCCGCGCAGCCCACCCAGTACGTGATCTCCGACGAGGGACAGCCGGCCGGCCGCTACGACTGACGTCGGTGCTCCCACATGGAGCTCACCGACTGGTACCCGCCCGGTTCGCACCACTGACATACGACATCGACGACTTCCCCTTTGGCAGCACCCTGTGCATCGAAGTCAACATGCCGGGTCTCTTCATCGAGTACCGCGAGCTGATGGGGGGCTGCATCCTGCTCCAGACGCTTCGACAGATCAGCACTCACGACCTGCATCATGCTGCTCGAAAGTCACCTCACCTCGTGGAAAGGGCCCTAAGCATTGGTTGGTGCGGCCGTCCTGGCGGCCTGCTCGATCTTCGCGAAGTGGGCTGCACGGGCTTCCTCGTCGATCGGTTGCTCGTTTTCGGCACGCATTCCGGTCCGGCCGTCGACGCCCTCACGCAGGATGTCGGCGTGCCCGGCGTGCCGGGTGGTCTCGCCGAGGACATGGACCATGACGGCGAACAGGTTCGTGTTCTGGTAAGGCTCCGCCCACCAGGGCACGTAGCCGGGGGCATCAAGGGCAAGCTTGTTGATCGTCGCGTCCGAGTGTTCCCACGTGCGCCGGTAGAACCCGACGATCTGATCACGCGTCTCGTTCTCGGCCGCCCATTGATCGCTGCCGTCGGAGTCCTGCCACCGGCACAGCGGCTCCGGAGAAGGGCGGTCGAAGACTTCACCGAAGTACCTGGCCTCGACCGTGGCCACGTGTTTCACCAGGCCGAGAAGGTTGGTCCCGGTCGCTGTCAGAGGCCGGCGCGCGTCGTATTCGGACAGGCCGTCGAGTTTCCAGAGCAGCGCCTCACGGTCCCGCCGTAGTCTCTTGTGCAGGTTGTCTTTCGCGAATTCATCGATCATGCGGAACGAGCCTGCCATGGGCTGCTCATGGCCTCAAGATCCCGAGCGTGACACGCAACGACCGGCGGATCCGTGGTCAGCTTTGGTCACCACCCCGACCTGCTGCCAGGGGCTCGCGGTCTGTCCACGTGAGACAACCTCTTAGGCTGGCCGCTCCCCCCACCCCAACGAGGACCACCCCATGCTCAGCAGCACCAGGATTCGCCTGATAGAGCCCGCCGACGCAGCCCCGATCGCCGCGCACAGGGCGCGCGACGTCGAGGCATTCCGGCCGTGGGAGCCGGACCAGCCGGCCGGGTTCTTCACCCCGGAGGGCCAAGCGGAGCGGATCGAACGGCTGTTGGCCGGGTACCGGGCCGGCTCGGTCTGGCCGGGCGTGGTGCTCGCCGGTGACCAGGTGGTCGGGCAGGTCACCGTCGGAGGCATCCTGCCGCAGCCGCACCTGCGCCGCGGCTCCGTCGGATACTGGATCGCCGGCGTCGCACAGAACCGAGGGCACGCCGGGCAGGCCGTGGGGCTCGCACTACGGGTGATGACGGACGAACTGGGGTTGCACCGCGCCGAGGCGTCGACCGGCCTGGAGAACCTGCCGTCGCAGCGGGTGTTGCGCCGCAACGGTTTCAGTCCGTACGGCGTCGCGCACTCCTCGATCCTCATCGACGGGAGCTGGCGGGACAGTCTGCTGTGGGAACGGGTCCTGGGCGACTGATGTGCTCCTGCGCAAGGAACTCGCAGACGGGGAAGACTGTGCGTCCGCGGCCGGATCGGCCAGGTACTGACGGGGGCGGCGCGCCCCGAGAGCGTTCCCGCAGACGCCGGGATCGGACGAGTCCCCGACCACTTCCCCCATCCCGGACCGACTTCAACGACGGTTCGACCCGGGTACTACCGCCCCACCCCGGCGACTCCTGACGGTTTTTGTTATGCCTGTTGACTTAATCGGACAGGTTCGGACAGCATCGCTCTGATTCGCTCACGGCCTCCGGCCGCGAACAGGGAGGACGACGATGTCCGTATCAAGGCGGGCGGTTCTGGGTGGGACGGGCGCCACGCTCGGGGCGCTGGTCGGCCTCGACGCCTGGGGGGCCGCGCCGGCCTCGGCTGCCGAGACCCCGACCGTGGGCGGCGGTGCCACCCTCGGGCGCGAGGTCGACCTCCGGTCGGGCTGGCGCCACATCCTCGTCAACACCACCGGGGAGGACGCACCGTTGCCCGACCCCGGCGACGCCTCGTGGCACACCGTGGACGTACCCCACGACTGGAGCATCTCCCAGGACCCGCGGCAGGACGAGCACACCACCTCGGGCACCGGCTTCCTCCCCGGTGGCCTGGGCTGGTACACGAAGTCCTTCGTCCTCCCGTCGAGCGTGGCGGGCAAGCGCCTCTCGGTCGAGTTCGACGGCGTCTACATGGACAGCGAGGTGCACTTCAACGGAGAGCTGGTGGGCCGGCACCCGTACGGCTACACCGGTTTCCGCCTCGACCTGACGGAGCAGGCCCACACCGACGGCCGCACGGTCAACACCCTTGCGGTGAAGGCGCGCAACCAGATACCCAGCAGCCGGTGGTACTCCGGCAGCGGCATCTACCGGGACGTGCGCCTGGTGGTGACCGACCCGGTGCACCTCACCCGGCACGGCGTCACCGTCACCACGCCGGGGCTCGCCGAAGCCTTCCGGGCCGGACGCGGCGACTGCCGGGTGGTGGTCACCGCAGTCAGCGAGGAGCGGTCCACCGCGGCCGAGATCAGCGCCTACGTCAGGGACCCCGACGGGCGGGTGGTGGCGCACCGCACCGTCAGGGCCGGCCTCGGCGGCGACCCCACCGACACGACCCTCGACCTGTCCGTGACCGACCCGCAGCTGTGGTCCGTGGACCGGCCCCGGCTCTACACGGTGCTCACCCGCATCTCCCGGGGCGGCCGGGTGCTCGACGAGACGACCACCCGCTTCGGCTTCCGCTGGTTCGCCTTCGACCCCGACCACGGCTTCTCCCTCAACGGCGAATCCCTGAAGCTGCAGGGCGTCAACCTCCACCACGACCTCGGGGCGCTCGGCTCCGCGTACCACGCCGACGCGGCCCGCCGGCAGCTCACCCTCATGAAGAAGATGGGCGTCAACGCCCTGCGGACCTCGCACAACCCGCCCGCCCCGCAGACGATCGGGCTCTGCGAGGAGCTCGGCGTGGTGATGATGGTGGAGGCGTTCGACTGCTGGCGCACCTCCAAGACCCCCTACGACTACGGCCGCTTCTTCGACGAGCACAGCGACGCCGACCTGCGGGAGATGGTGCACGGCGCGAAGAACTCCCCGGCCGTGGTGATGTGGTCGGTCGGCAACGAGATCCCCGACTCCACCTCCGAGGTCGGTGTCCCCATCGCCGAACGGCTCGTGCGGACGGTGAAGGAGATCGACCCGACCCGGCCGGTGGTCATGGGGTCGGACAAGTACCGGACCGTCCCCGCCGACGGCTCCCCCCAGGACCGCATCCTGCGGATGCTGGACGGGGTGGGCGTCAACTACAACGACGCGGCCTCCGTCGACGGCCTGCACGCGAAGTACCCCGACAAGTTCTTCTTCGAGTCCGAGTCCGCCTCGTCCACCTCCACGCGGAACGTCTACGACTCCCCCGAGCAGCTCAACACCGGTGAGAACCACACCCCAGGGCGGCGCGGGGCATCCAGCTACGACAACAACCTGGCGTCGTGGACCACCAGCGGCGAGTACGGGCTGAAGAAGGACCGTGACCGCCGGTTCTTCGCCGGCCAGTTCGTGTGGACCGGCATCGACTACATCGGGGAGCCGACGCCGTTCGACGTCTACCCGGTCAAGGCGTCGTTCTTCGGCGCGACGGACACCGCCGGCTTCCCCAAGGACCAGTACTCCCTCTACCGCAGCCAGTGGTCCGCCGAGCCGATGGTGCACCTGGTGCCCATGGACTGGACCACCCACCGCGCCAAGGAGGAGGTGACGGTCTGGGCCTACAGCAACGTCGAGGAGGTCGAGCTGCTGCTCAACGGCAAGTCCCTCGGCGTCCGCCGGTTCGACCGGAAGAAGACGGTCGACGGCCGGTCGTACCTGGAGACCACCGAGGCCACCGGTGACGACAAGACCGTGACCTCCGGCCCCTACCCCGGCAGTTACACCAGTCCCAACGGCAGCGCGGGCCACCTCCACCTGACCTGGAAGGTGCCGTTCTCACCCGGCAGGCTCGTGGCCGTGGCCCGGCGGGACGGGGTCGAGGTGGCCCGCGACGTCCTGCGCACGGCCGGCCCGCCCGCGGCGGTCCGGCTCGCCGCGGACCGCCGGGAGGTGACCGCCGACGGCCGGTCGCTGGTCTTCGTCACGGCCGAGGTGACGGACGCCCGCGGTGTGGTGGTGCCCGACGCCGGCCACGCCCTCACCTTCCACGTCACCGGCGGTGCCCTCCTGGGCGCCGACAACGGCGCTCAGGAGAGCGCGGAGAACTACCGCTCCCCCACCCGCTCGGCCTTCCACGGCAAGGCGCTGGCCATCGTCCGCGCGGACGTCGACGCCCACTCCCTCACCGTCACCGCCACCGCGCACGGGCTGGCGTCCGGGGCCACCCGCGTCGGCGTCGTCCGGTCGCGCACCGCCACTCCGGCCCCCGCCCCGCTCACCGCGCCGGCCGGGCGAGCCGACGGCGCCCCGGCTCCTTCGGGCGACGTGCGCGCCGACGCCTCCTACTCGGGGGCGGCCGACACGGTCCCGGACCGCATGCTCGACGCGGACCCGGCCACCGCCTGGTCGAACCACTACGTCAAGGCGGCGACCGGGCTGCTCCCCGCGGTCAGCCGGGCGCACGCCGAGGAGTGGGTCTCGCTGACCTGGCCGGCGGAGTGCGAGCTGACGGCCCTCACGGCGGCCTTCACCGACGACGACACCCACGCCCGCCCCGCCGCCCTCGTCGTCGAGTACCGCAAGGGCGGGGAGTACCTGCCGGTGGACGGCGCCCGGGTCAGCTGGGCGGACGCCTCCGAAGAGCCCACCCGCATCACCTTCGAGCCGGTCCGCACCGACCGGGTGAGGCTGCGCATGACCAGCGCCCACCCCCACACCGCGAAGGGCTTCCTGCGCGTGGTGCGGTTGGCTCCGGCGACGCGGGAGGAGTGACCCGTGCGGCACGCGGTGGGGCGGTGCACGGCCGCCCCACCGCGGCCGGGAAGTGTCACAGGGTGCACGGCGAGGGCGCAGCCCCGCGCCCGGCAGCCCGTGCCCCCGGCAGCCCGTGCCCCCGGCCGCAGGCGGCGTCGCGGCAGCCGTCCCCCGAGCGGGCCCCGGCCCGCTGTCCTTCCGGTCCGGTGCCCCCGGGACCGGCCACCTCACCGCCCTCGGTTGTGGGAGGCTGGTGGACGTGAACCTGGACGACCTCGTCCGGCTGCGCCGGGCCCGTGACCTGGTGGACCGCGAGTACGCGAAACCGCTCGACGTTCCGGCGCTGGCGCGTACCGCCCTGATGTCGCCGGGCCACTTCTCCCGCAGCTTCCGCGCCGCCTACGGGGAGACCCCGTACAGCTACCTGATGACGCGGCGCATCGAGCGGGCCAAGGCGCTGCTGCGACGCGGCGATCTCACGGTGACGGAGGTCTGCTTCGCGGTCGGCTGTACCTCGCTGGGGTCGTTCAGCTCGCGCTTCACCGAGCTGGTCGGGGAGAGCCCGAGCGCCTACCGGGACCGTCGCCACGAGGCCGGTGCCGCCATTCCGGCCTGCGTCGCCAAGATCCTCACGCGACCGGTCAGGAACGGAGAAGCGAAACCGGGCCCCCGCCCGTAGCGTGAACCGCATGGACATCAAGCTTTCGCAGTGCTTCATCGCCGTCGACGACCACGACAAGGCGCTCGCCTTCTACCGGGACGCCCTGGGCCTGGAGGTCCGCAACGACGTCGGGTTCGAGGGAATGCGCTGGGTGACCGTCGGCTCACCGTCACAGCCCGATGTGGAGATCGTCCTCGAACCGCCACTCGCGGACCCCAACGCCGCCCCCGCCGACCGGGAGGCCATGGCGGAGCTGCTCGCCAAGGGCCTGCTGCGCGGCGTCATCTTCCGGACCGACGACTGCGACGCCACCTTCGAGCGCATCCGCGCCGCCGGTGCCGAAGTGCTCCAGGAACCGATCGACCAGCCCTACGGCGTCCGCGACTGCGCCTTCCGCGACCCCGCCGGCAACATGCTGCGCTTCACCCAGCCCCGGAACGGCTGAACGGGCGCCCCGGGGGCGCCCGGGTGCGGCCCGGGGCGGGGCGGACGTGAGGACGACGCACCGCCCCGGGCGAAGGACGACGCCCTGCGGTCCGCAGCGGACTGCCGGGAGGGACGGACGAGACCGGCGGAGACCGTGTGGGCGGCTCCGCCTCACAGAGGGAGACACCCAGAGCATGGCCACGAGGACGGGCGCGCAGTCGTCCGCACCGCGCGCTGCCGACAGCCACGAGCTGATCCGCGTGCACGGAGCACGTGAGAACAACCTCAAGGACGTCAGCGTCGAGATACCCAAGCGCCGCCTGACGGTGTTCACCGGCGTCTCCGGCTCGGGCAAGAGCTCCCTGGTGTTCGACACCATCGCCGCGGAGTCGCAGCGGATGATCAACGAGACCTACAGCGCCTTCCTGCAGGGGTTCATGCCGACCCTGGCACGGCCCGAGGTCGACGTCCTGGACGGGCTGACGACCGCGATCATCGTGGACCAGCAGCGGCTCGGCGCCGACCCCCGCTCCACCGTCGGCACCGCCACCGACGCCAACGCCATGCTGCGCATCCTCTTCAGCCGGCTCGGCCGTCCGCACATCGGCTCCCCGAAGGCGTTCTCCTTCAACGTGGCCTCGATCAGCGGTGCGGGCGCGGTCACCACGGAGCGCGGCGGGCGGACCGTGAAGGAGCGGCGCAGCTTCAGCGTCACCGGCGGGATGTGTCCGCGCTGCGAGGGTCGGGGCTCGGTCTCCGACATCGACCTCGCCCAGCTCTACGACGACAGCCTGTCGCTCAACGAGGGCGCGCTCGCCGTGCCCGGGTACGGCTCCGGCGGCTGGAACCACCGCCTGTACGCCGAGTCGGGCCTCGTCGACGCGGACAAGCCGATCCGCGAGTACACCCGCAGGGAGCTGGAGGACTTCCTCTACCGCGAGCCGACCAGGATGAAGATCGCGGGCATCAACATGACGTACGAGGGGCTCGTCCCCCGGCTGCGGAAGTCGATGCTGGCCAAGGACCCCGAGGCCATGCAGCCGCACATTCGGGCCTTCGTTGACCGGGCGGTCACCTTCACCACCTGTCCCGAGTGCGCGGGGACCCGGCTGACGGAGGCGGCCCGGTCCTCGCGGATCGAGGGCGTCAGCATCGCCGACGCCTGCGCGATGCAGATCAGCGACCTGGCGACGTGGGTCCGCGGCCTGGCCGAGCCGTCGGTGACGCCGCTGCTCACCTCGCTGGGACACACCCTCGACTCGTTCGTGGAGATCGGCCTGGGCTACCTCTCGCTGGACCGTCCGGCGGGCACGCTGTCGGGTGGCGAGGCGCAGCGCGTCAAGATGATCCGTCACCTCGGCTCCTCGCTGACCGACGTCACCTACGTCTTCGACGAGCCCACCATCGGTCTGCACCCCCACGACATCCAGCGGATGAACGACCTGCTGCTGAGGCTGCGGGACAAGGGCAACACCGTGCTCGTCGTGGAGCACAAGCCGGAGACGATCGCCATCGCCGACCACGTGGTCGACCTCGGGCCCGGCGCGGGTGCGGCGGGCGGCACGGTCTGCTTCGAGGGCACCGTCGAAGGGCTGCGGGAGGGCGGCACCCTCACCGGACGCCATCTCGGTGACCGGGCCGTGCTCAAGGAGACGGTGCGGACCCCGGCCGGCCGGTTGGAGATCCGGGGTGCGTCGGCACACAACCTGCGCGACGTCGACGTCGACATCCCGCTCGGGGTGCTCGTCGTCGTCACCGGTGTCGCCGGTTCCGGGAAGAGTTCGCTCGTGCACGGGTCGATCCCGGCCGGCGCGGGCGTGGTCTCGGTCGACCAGAGCCCGATCCGCGGCTCCCGCCGCAGCAACCCGGCGACGTACACCGGGCTGCTCGAACCGATCCGCAAGGCGTTCGCCAAGGCCAACGGCGTGAAGCCGGCGCTCTTCAGCGCCAACTCCGAGGGCGCCTGCCCCACCTGCAACGGCGCCGGTGTGGTCTACACCGACCTGGCGATGATGGCCGGTGTCGCCACCACCTGCGAGGAGTGCGAGGGCAAGCGGTTCGACGCCTCGGTGCTGGAGTACACCTTCGGCGGGCGGGACATCACCGAGGTGCTGGCGATGTCGGTGGCCGAGGCCGAGGAGTTCTTCGGCGCCGGCGAGGCCCGTAGCCCGGCGGCCCACCGGATCCTGGGGCGGCTGGCCGACGTGGGCCTGGGGTACCTCACCCTCGGCCAGCCGCTGACCACCCTGTCCGGCGGCGAGCGGCAGCGGCTGAAGCTGGCCACCGTGCTGGCCGAGAAGGGCGGGGTGTACGTCCTCGACGAGCCGACCGCGGGGCTCCACCTCGCGGACGTGGAGCATCTGCTGGGCCTGCTGGACCGGCTCGTCGACGCCGGGAAGTCGGTCGTCGTCGTCGAGCACCACCAGGCGGTCATGGCGCACGCCGACTGGATCATCGACCTGGGTCCGGGCGCCGGGCACGACGGCGGCCGGGTCGTCTTCGAGGGCACGCCCGCCGAGCTGGTCGCCGCCCGCTCCACCCTGACCGGCGAGCACCTGGCGGCCTACGTCGGCGCGTGACGGAGGCGTCGTGGGCCGCGCCGACCGGGCCCGCGCGGCCACCGGCCGGTCCTCGTTTCTGCCCCCGGCCGACGAGGAGCTCCGGTGGCCGCCGCCGTGAGCCCTCCGAGCGCGGCACGCCGGCGTCCGAACCAGCGGAAATGGGTTCGCGCACGGCGAGCCCCCGGCCTACTCTGCGCGCCATGGCAAAGGCACCCGTACTCACGCCCCGGGCGGACGACTTCCCCCGCTGGTACCAGGATCTGGTGAGCAAGGCCGAGCTGGCCGACAACGGCCCGGTGCGCGGCACCATGGTCATCCGACCGTACGGGTACGGGCTGTGGGAGCGGATGCAGCAGGAGCTGGACGCCCGGATCAAGGACGCGGGTGCCTCCAACGCCTACTTCCCCCTGCTCATCCCCCAGTCGTACCTGGCCCGCGAGGCCGAGCACGTCGAGGGGTTCGCGCCGGAGCTCGCGGTCGTCACGCACGGCGGGGGGAAGGAGCTGGAGGAGCCGGTCGTCGTGCGGCCCACCTCCGAGACGATCGTCAACGACTGTTTCTCCAGGTGGGTGCAGAGCTACCGGGACCTGCCGCTGCGCGTCAACCAGTGGGCCAACGTGGTGCGGTGGGAGATGCGCCCGCGGGTCTTCCTGCGGACCACGGAGTTCCTCTGGCAGGAGGGTCACACCGCTCACGCCACCTACGAGGAGGCCCGGGACTACGCCGCGCACATCCACCGGGAGGTGTACGCCGACTTCATGGAGAACGTCCTCGCCATGGACGTCGTGGCGGGCCGCAAGACGGCGAGGGAGCGGTTCGCCGGCGCGGTCAACACCCTGACCCTGGAGGGCATGATGGGCGACGGCAAGGCTCTGCAACTCGGCACCAGCCACGAGCTGGGGCAGAACTTCGCCAGGGCCTTCCAGACCCGGTACCTCTCCCGCGAGGGCGGGCAGGAGTACGTCTGGCAGACCTCCTGGGGCGCGACGACGCGCATGGTCGGCGCCCTGGTGATGATGCACGGGGACGACGACGGTCTGCGCGTCCCGCCCCGTCTGGCGCCGGTCCAAGTGGTCGTCGTCGCCGTCAAGGACGACGAGGGGGTCGTGGCCGGGGCGCGGGAGACCGGCCGCCGCCTGCGGGAGGCGGGCGTGCGG
This sequence comes from Streptomyces sp. NPDC059740, assembly GCF_042733155.1. Taxonomy (NCBI): domain Bacteria; kingdom Bacillati; phylum Actinomycetota; class Actinomycetes; order Kitasatosporales; family Streptomycetaceae; genus Streptomyces; species Streptomyces sp. NPDC059740. The sequence goes on from NZ_JBHWGP010000028.1 coordinate 9,882, forward strand.
GTCCAGGTCGACGAGCGCACGGACGTGCCGTTCGGCCGCCGCGCGGTCGACTGGGAGCTCAAGGGCGTACCGGTACGGGTCGAGGTGGGCCCGCGGGACCTCGCCGGCGGCAGCGCGGTGCTGGTCCGTCGCGTTGCGGGCCGCAAGGAGGAGACGGCCCTCGATGCGCTGCCCGCGCTCCTGCCCCAGGTGCTGGAGGAGGAACAGGCGCTGCTGTTGGCGCAGTCCCGCGCGCGGCGTGAGGACCGCACCGTCGAGGTCTCCACGGTCGCGGAGGCGGCTGAGGCCGCGCGCACCGGCTGGGCACGCATTCCCTGGGCCGAGCTGGGCCCGGAGGGTGAGGCCGCCCTGGCCGGGCAGGGTGTCACCGTGCGCTGCCTGGTGGCGGCGGACGGCTCGGTCCCCGGCAGCGACGACCAGCCGGGCAACGTGGCGGTGGTGGCGCGCGCCTACTGAGCCTCCCCGTCGCCGGTCCGGGCCGGGTGGGCCCGGGGCCGGTCTGCGGGCGGGCGGGGCAGACCGCGCAGGCCCGGGTGACGGTCTTCGCTCCCGGGTTCCGTGCCCGCCGGTCGAGGTGGCCTGCCCGCCTCTCCCCGCCGGGGTTTGCGGTCCTCACCCGCTGCGGTACCGCTCCGCCACCTCCTCGCGGAACCGCAGGCCGAGGCCCGGCAGCCCGGAGGCGCCGGGGACGACCGACCCGCCGGCCGGATCCAGCGTCCCCTCGAAGAGGAGCTCCTCGATGGCCACGTGGTCGTGGAACCACTCCAGGTGGCGCAGGTTGGGGGCGGCGGCGCAGGCGTGGGCGTGGACGTGCGGGGCGCAGTGTGCGGAGACGTCCAGGTGCAGGGACTCCGCGACGGCGGCTGCCTTCAGCCACACCGTGATGCCGCCGCACCGGGTCACGTCGGCCTGGAGGCAGTCCACGGCGCCGGACGCGGCCATCCGCTGGAAGTAGCCCAGGTCGTAGCCGTACTCGCCGGCGGTCACCGCCACCGGGACCTGTTCCCGCACCAGGCGCAGTCCGGCCAGGTCGTCGGAGGTCACCGGTTCCTCGAACCAGGTCACCCCTTCGTCGGCGAGGGCGCGGCCGACGCGGATTGCCCCTTTGACGTCGTAGCCGCCGTTGGCGTCGACGTACAGTTCGCAGTCGTCGCCGACCACGGACCGGGCGAGGCGTACCCGGTGCAGGTCGCGGGCGACCCGGCGGCCCCACTCCTCACCGATCTTGATCTTCACCCGGCCGATGGCCTGCTTCTCCGCCCAGTGGCGCAACTGCTCCGTCAGCCGGGTGTCGTCGTAGGGGGTGAAGCCGCCGCTGCCGTAGACGGGGACGTCGGGGCGTGCCGCGCCGAGCAGGGTGACCAGTGGCAGGTCGTGCAGGCGCGCCTTGAGGTCCCACAGGGCGATGTCGACTGCGGAGAGTGCGCCGGCCACCAGACCGGGGCGGCCGGCGTTGCGCACCGCGCGGGCCATCGCGGCGTTGGCGCCCGGGACGTCGTCGGCCGGGTGTCCGGTGACGAGGGGGGCGAGGAGGTCGCGGACCACGGTGACGGCCGCCCCCGCTCCGTAGGTCCAGCCGATGCCGGTGGCCGGCCCGGAGCGGGCGCGGACCAGCACCAGGGTGGTCGACTGCCAGGCCAGCGTGGCGTCTCCCTCGGGCGCGTCGGTGGGCACGGTGTACGCCTCGGCCGAGATCTCCTCCACCGTGGGGGTGTTCGAGGGACGGGCCCGGCCGGTGCCCCCGCGCGTGCCTCCGGCCCCGCCCTTGCGTGGCACCGTCACGGCCTGCCTCCCCACCGGGCACGGCCGGTGGGCCGGCCCGAGGTGAGCCGTCGGACGGCCGAGCGTGCGCCTGCCGCCAGGGCCAGGCCCGCCGTCGCGGCCAGGGCCGCGGTCAGCCCTCGGGCGTCCCGGTCGGGGGCGGCGGCGCGGTGCAGCGTCCGCTCGGGGTGGTCGGCCGGCGCGGGCCCGGTCAGGCCCTGGGCGAGCGCTTCGGCCAGGTGCATCGCCCGGCGACCGGTACCGCCCTGTTCGATCTGGGTGCGGCAGCTGAAGCCGTCGGCCAGCACCAGGGCCTCGGGCGAGGCGCGGCGGACGGCGGGCAGGACGCCCAGCTCGCCCACGGCCATCGACACCTCGTAGTGGTCCTTCTCGAAGCCGAAGTTGCCGGCCAGGCCGCAGCAGCCCTCGTCCAGGACGTCGGCGTCGATGCCGGCCCGGCGCATCAGCTCCCGGTCGGCGTCGTCCTTGGTGATGGCGTGCTGGTGGCAGTGGGTCTGCACGGTGGCGGTCCGCGCCAGGTGGGGCGGACGCCAGTCGGGTGCGCGGTTCAGCAGCAGTTCGGCGAAGGTGTGGAAAGTGCCGGCGAGGCGCCGGACGTCCTCGTCCTCGGGGAGCAGTTCGGGGGCGTCGGAGCGGAAGACGGCGGTGCAGGACGGTTCGAGGCCGACGATCGGTGTGCCGGCCGCCAGCCAGGGGCGCAGGACCTCGGTGGTGCGGCGCAGCACGCGCTTGGCGACGTCGAGCTGGCCGGTGGAGATCCACGTCAGGCTGCAGCACACCGCCTGGGTGGGCACGGCGACGCGGAAGCCGGCGTCCTCCAGTACGCGCACCGCGGAGATCGCGATCTCCGGGTGGAAGGAGCTGGTGAACGTGTCCGGCCAGAGCACGACGGTGGCGGGATCGGCGGGGTCGGGTTCGGGTGTGCCGCGCTGCTGCCACCACTGGACGAAGGAGCGTGGCGCGAAGACGGGCGCGGGGCGTTCGGGGGCCACACCGGCCAGCCGCTTCCCGGCGGCGGCCAGGCTCGGCGCGTGCAGGGCCGCGTTGACCAGGCGGGGTGCGGCCCGGGAGAGCCGGGCCCACAGCGGCAGCCAGCCGAGCGCGTAGTGGGCTGCGGGCCGCAGTCGTCCCTGGTAGTGGTGGGAGAGGAACTCGGCCTTGTAGGTGGCCATGTCAACGCCGGTGGGGCAGTCGGACTTGCAGCCCTTGCAGGCGAGGCAGAGGTCGAGGGCGTCCCGGACCTCGGTGGAGCGCCAGCCGTCGGTGAGGACCGAGTCGGGGTGGCCGCCCAGCATCTCGAACAGCAGCCGGGAGCGACCGCGGGTGGAGTGCTCCTCCTCACCGGTGGCCCGGTAGGAGGGGCACATGACGCCGCCGGAGTGGGAGCGGCAGTTGCCGATGCCGACGCAGCGCATCACCGCGCGCCGGAAGCTGTGCTCGTCCTCGGGGTAGCCGAACTGCGTCCGGGGTGACGCCGGCCGCCAGTGCGGTCCGAGCCGCAGGTCGGCGTCGACGGGGTGGGGGTGGACGACCTTTCCCGGGTTCATCCGGTCCTGTGGGTCGAAGACCGACTTGAGCTGTCCGAACGCCTCGACGAGGGGCTTGCCGAACATCCGGACGAGCAGTTCGCCGCGGGCCTGCCCGTCGCCGTGCTCCCCGGAGAGCGAGCCGCCGTAGGAGGCCACCAGGTCGGCTGCGCGGTGCAGGAAGTCGCGGAAGTCGGCGATCCCGTCGGCCCGCTTCAGTTCGAAGGGGATGCGGGTGTGGACGCACCCCTGGCCGAAGTGGCCGTAGAGCGCGGCGTGTTCGTAGCCGTACTCACGGAGGAGGCTGGTGAGGTCGCGCAGGTAGTCGCCGAGCCGGTCGGGTGGGACCGCGGAGTCCTCCCAGCCTTCCCAGGTCTCGCGGCCGTCCGGGGGGCGGGCCGTGACGCCGAGGCCGGCCTCGCGGGCCTTGAGCATGCGCTGCTCGCGCTGCGGGTCGTCGGAGAAGGCCACGTCGGGGTCGTCCTCGGAGCGCCCTACGGCGGCCAGGAGGTCGCGGCCCTGCTGGTCGACGTCGGTCCGGCTGTCGCCTGCGAACTGGAGCAGCAGCCAGCTGTCCCCCTCGGGGAGCTGTTCGAGGGAGGACAGGTAGGCGCCTTCCTCCCGCATCAGCTGCGCCATTCGGCCGTCGAGGGCCTCCAGCTGGGTCGGGGAGCAGTGTTCCAGCAGGCGGGGCACGTCGTCCGCGGCGGCGGCGATGTCGGGGTAGCCGATGACCAGCAGCGACTCCTGGGCGGGTACCGGTACCAGCTCCAGTTCCGCGTGCAGCACGGTCACCAGGGTGCCTTCACTGCCCACCAGCGCCCCGGCCACGTCGAAGCCTTGTTCGGGCAGCAGGGAGTCGAGGTTGTAGCCCGAGACGCGCCGGGGGATGTCGGGGTAGCCGGTGCGGATGTCGGCCAGGTGGGTGTCGACGATGTCGCGCAGCCCGCGGTAGACCTCCGCCCGGCGTCCGCCCTCGGCGAGGATCGCCTCGTACTCCTGCGGGGAGGTGGGGCCCACCCAGCAGCGCAGCCCGTCGTAGGTGAGGATTTCCAGGCGGCGCACGTTGTCCACGGTCTTGCCGTAGGCCTGCGCCGAGGCGCCGCAGGAGTTGTTGCCGATCATGCCGCCCAGCGAGCAGTGGCTGTGCGTCGAGGGTTTCGGTCCGAACTTCAGGCCGTGCTCGGCGAGTCGGCGGTTCAGTTCGTCCAGGACGATGCCGGGTTCCACTACGCAGGTGCGGGCCTCGACGTCCACCGAGACCAGGTGGTTGCAGTACTTGGTCCAGTCGATGACGACGGCGGTGTTGGTGCACTGGCCGCCCAGGCTGGTGCCGCCACCGCGGGAGAGCACCGGCGCGCCGTGTTCGGCGCAGACCGCGACGGCCGCCGCGCCGTCCGCGACGTCGCGGGGGACGACGACGCCGATCGGTACCTGCCGGTAGTTCGACCCGTCGGTGGAGTAGGCCGCCCGGCTTCCTTTGTCGAAGCGCACCTCTCCGCGGACGCGTTCCCGCAAGGCACTCGCCAAGGCCACCGGGTCGATCCCCTCGGGGTGCCCGGTGGACCGTCCCGGCGCCTGTGCGGTGGCGGTGGCACCGTCCGGCGGGGCCTGTCGCTCTGGGCTGTCGGTCATCTGCTCCCTCCCTTTCGGGCCGCTCCCGGCGACCGGGGCGCGCCGCGGCTGCCCGTACTTCCGGGAGGCTCCGCACTCCGTCCGTATCCCGGCCACTCGACGGACGAGCGAGTACCCGGAGTCACCGACACCACACACCCGAGGTCAGGGGGACAGGGCGTCCGCGGCCGGCCGTCGGTACGGCCGCGGGCGGGCCGGCCGCCGCCTCGGCACGGGCGGCGGCCGGCGGTCCGCTCCGGTGGCGGTGGGCTCATCCGTGCGGGGCGGTGGGTGGCGGGGTGTTCAGGCGTACCGCGCACTCCAGCATCAGTGCGTGGACGAAGGCCTGCGGCAGGTTTCCCCTGAGTTGGCGGCAGGCCACGTCGTACTCCTCGGAGTACAGCGCGCCGGGGCCGCAGGCGGCCCGGTTGCGCTCGAACCACCGCAGGGCGGTGACCAGGTCGCCCTGCTGGTGCTCCGCCAACGCCGTGAAGAACCCGCAGAGCAGGAAGGCGCCCTCCGCCTCGCCCGGCGGACGCCGGTCGTGCCGGAACCGGTAGGCGTAGAAGTCGTCCGTCAGCTCGCGGGTGTAGGCACGCAGGGTCCGCACCACCCGGGGGTCGGTGGGGGGAAGGGCGCCGCGTACCGCCGGGAGGAGCAGGGCGCCGTCCAGCCGCGGGTCGTCCGGGGCGCGCTGCCAGTGGCCGTCGGGGTGCAGGCAGCGCCGGCTGGTCTCGGTGACGAGGCGGTCGGCGAGCTGCGACCAGCGCGCGGAGTGGGGGTGGGCTGTGTCCGCCCCGGCCACGGCCCGCAGTCCGGCCACGCACGCCAGCCGGCTGTGGGTCCAGAAGCGGGGTGCCAGTTCCCACACGCCGGCGTCCGGGTCCCGCCAGCGCTCCGCGACCGCGTCGGCGGCGATGTCCGCGGCGCGGCGTTCGGCCTCGCCGAGCGGCCGGTGGCGCGCGACGGCCCCGAGCAGGAGGAGGACCTCCCCGAAGGCGTCGAGTTGGAACTGCTGCCGCACGTGGTTGCCGACCCGGTCGTCGGCCCCGGGGTAGCCGCGCAGCGCGAGTCGTCGCTGGCGGGGCACCGGTCCGCCAGTGACGGTGTAGGCGGGGCTCAGCCGTGGCCCGTGCTCCAGCACCCGCTCGACCACGAAGCGCGTCTGGTCCGCCAGCAGCCGGCTCGGCCCTACTGCGGCCAGGGCCTGCCCGGCGTAGCACTGGTCCCGGATCCACACGTAGCGGTAGTCGTAGTTGCGGCCCTCCTCGGCGCGCTCGGGCAGGCTCGTGGTGGCGGCGGCGACCATGCCGCCGGTGGCGGAGGTCAGACCGCGCAGCACCGCGTAGGCCTGGCGCGCGTCGCGGGGCGCGATGGTGTCGGTCAGCGGGGGCACGGCCTCGGCCCAGGCCCGCTCCGTGGAGCGCCACAGGTCCCCGGCGTCGGGCGGCTCGGTGGGCAACGGGGTGTCGGAGACCTCCAGCACCAGGTGGTGCGAGGTCTCCGGATCGAGGTGGAGGTCCAGCTCCCACCCCGCGAGGTCCGGCAGGTACCGGCCGCCTTCCGCACCCGTCCAGCGCAGCCGGAGCTCACCGGCACGGGCGGTCCAGATGCCTGCCGCGTCGCGGTGGACGTCGGTGAGCGTTCCGGCTCCGAACCCGGCCCTGGGGGTGAGGAGCACGCGGACGACGGCGGGGACCTGCCTGCTGCGGACCCGGCGCAGGACGACCGCCCGGTGCGGTTCGGCGGGACAGGCGAGGGCTTCCCTGGACTCCACGGACCCGCCCCGGTCGGTGGTCCAGTCGCTGCGCCAGATGAGGGTGCCCGGCTCGTGGTGGCCGGCCCACACGGAACGGTCACGCGGCGTCACGGCGTAGACCCCGTCGCCGCCGACGAGGGTGGAGAGGAACGCGTCGGAGTCCCATCGGGGGGCACACATCCAGGCGAGCTCGCCGTCGGGGCCCACGAGGGCACCGCGCTCACCGTCCGCGAGCAGTGCGTACTCCCGTAGCGGACGTGGCGGAAAGCTGCTCGCCGTGGCGCCGGCCGACGCGAACTCCACCGTCCTCACCTCCTGGCTCGCTGTTGCGGGCGGGCCGCGGGTGCGGGCGCTCACCCCTGTGGCCGGAGAGTGTCCGCGGGCGGCGGCCCCAAACGCGTCAGCGGCCTCGGCGGGGGCACCGGGGCGGCCACCTGGGCGGGGGGCTTCGGGCCCGGTCGGCGACCGGGCCGGCGGACACCTGCCGATCGGTTGCGGCGTGCCGGACGCGGGGGGAGGGTACCGCCCGGGTACCGGGTCGCCGGGCGTGGTGGCGGGGCCGCCTTCCGCCCCGGCCCGGTGGCTGCCGGGCCGGGGCGGGAAGGGCGGTGGGGGGAGCCGGACGGCGAGCGGATGTGGTGGGCCGCCGCCGAGGTCGGCGTTCCCCAGGAACTCAGCCGGTGAGAGCCGTCCGCTTCTGGTGGGTGATGCCGGTGCACTGCGCGGCACCGAGCGGGCTGCCCTGGGACGAGCCCGCGCCCTTCGTCGCGGCGCACTCGGCGCCGCGCGCACTCTGCGTGCCGCTCCAGGTGAAGGTGGCCGAGGTCCGTCCGGGCAGGGAGTAGGTGAAGTGCTCGCCTCCCCAGTTCACGGTGAGGTTCTGGGCGGAGGCTGAGCCGTTGTAGGCGATGAGCGCCTTGGAGCCGTCCGGGTTCGTCCAGGCCACGTTGGGGATCGCGGAGTTGGCGGTGGAGGCGATCCGGTAGGCGCCCGGGTGGACGAACTTGGTGAGGTGACCCATGTCGTAGTACTCGACGGTGTAGTCGACCTGCCCGCTGCGGCTGTCGCCGTTGTGGACGGTGACCAGGCCCGTGCAGGTGCCGCAGCCTCCGTTGTGCGGGCCCATGTTCTGGTCGACCGCCAGGGACCACTTGGTCACCGACCTGCCCCAGTTGCGGGTGTAGTCGATGATGTTGTTCATGTCCTCGGACTGCTGGTCGGTGACCCAGGTGCCGCCGGAGTGCTCGGTGTCGAAGGCGTCCACGCCCGGGTACTTGTCGTGGACGGTGCTCTGCTCCGAGACGTTGCCGCCGTACCCGTGCCAGGCCATGCCGCCGAAGAGCGGGTCGTTGCGGATGGCGGCGTCGTCGAGCGTGGGCGCGGCGTAGGAGTCGTAGGAGTCCCAGTTCCAGTCCAGCGCGAGCACCTTGGTGGACAACCCTGCCGCGTGCAGGGCCGGCAGCAGGTCGGTACCGATGAAGTAGTGCAGGCCGGAGCCGTTCCACTGCATCGAGGGGTAACCGGAGCAGCAGGTCGGCTCGTTCTGCGCCGTGACGTAGTCGACGGGCACGCCCTGGTCCTTGTACGCCTGGAGGTACTTCACGAAGTACTGGGCGTAGGTGCCGTAGTACTGCGCCTCCAGCCACCCCTGGTCGTAGGAGTCGTTGTCCTTCATCCAGGGCGGCGCCGTCCACGGGGAGGCGAGCACCTTCAGCGACGGGTTGAGCTGCCGGGCCTGCTTGGTCAGGGGCAGGACGTCGGCCAGGTCGTGGGCGATGGAGAACTTCGCCAGGCCGGTGTCGGTCTGGCCGGCCGGCACGTCGTCGAAGGTGTAGCTGTTGCGGGCCAGGTCGGAGGCGCCCATCGGGTTGCGCAGGAAGCTCAGCCCGATACCGCTGCCGGGGTCGAAGAGCTTCTTCATCACGGCGTCACGGGTGGTGGGGGTGAGGGCGCCGCTGCTGTTCATCAGCCAGGCGGCGGTGTCGGTGAACGAGGCGCCGCCGCCGGTGAACTGCTGGTAGCGGGTCTTCTCGTCGACGCTGACGACCTGGCCGGTGTTGCCGGACCCGGCGCTGAACGCGGTGGGCGCCTGCTGCTCCAGGCCGCGGGTGACGTTGCGGCCGCCCGCGTCGCTGGTGGTGGTCAGCCACACGGCGACGGGTTCGGCGGCGGCCTGGGCCGGTGTCGGGCCGGCCCCGACGAGGCCCGCCAGCGCGAGACAGGTGGTGGCCGCAACGGCGATGCCGGTGCGGACCGCGGACAGGGGGCGGCGCGGCACACCGCGGGCGGACCCGCGGCGGTGGGGGCGGTGGGGGAACACGGTCTTCCTCTCGACGTCGCGACGGGGGCGGGACGCGCGGCCGGGGCCGCCGGCTCGGGGCGGCCCCCGGCAGGCCCGTGCCGCGGCGGCGAGGAACGGGAGCGCCGAGGGTGCCCCGGCGCGGGGCGGGGCCGGGGCGGAAGAGGGCGGCGCGGCGGGGGGCGTGGGGGGCGCGGTCGTGCGGTCACGGTCGGGAAGGGGTGAGCCTGTGCGCTCGCGCGGGTCGTCGCGGTCGGCTGGCAGCATCGCGCCGGGTCCTCCTGGCGGGAGGAGGCGGCGCGGTGGGTTCCGGCCGGCCTCTTCACTGTGTGAACGATGGAGGACAGCGCATTCTCGGGGCCGTACCTGGCTTCGACGGGGCGACAGGTGTCACCGTCCGAGGTGAAGAGGGCCGGCCTTGCGGCTCACACTCCCCCGGCAGGGCGCTGAGCTGCATCGCGGTGCACGTGACGGGAGGGCGGGGAACCGCCCTGCGTCCCGCGCAGACCAGACGTGACCGTAAGCCAGGGACGCGTACACGTCAATAGTGGTTACAGAGGATCAACGAAGTGGCGGACCGAACCCGGTAACCGCTGTCTCGTGCCGAAGAATCCCGTCCGCCCCTGCCCGGAGGCGGGAGGGGTCGCTCAGCTTTGCGGTGCCGGGCCTGTCGATCCCCGGATCGTCAGCTCCGTGGCGAGTTCGACGTGCAGGGCCTCCACCGTGTGCCTCCGGACGAGGCGCATGAGCAGGGAGACTGCCATGCGGCCCATCTCCTGGAGGGGCTGGCGGACGGTGGTGAGCTGCGGGTGGGTCACGCGGCTGACGTCGATGTCGTCGAAGCCGGTGATCGAGAGGTCCTCGGGGACGCGCAGCCCCCTGCGGCGGGCGGCCAGCAGGGCGCCGGCAGCCACCTTGTCGTTGAAGGCGACCAGTGCGGTCGGGCGTTCGGCCAGGTCCAGCAGGCGGCCACCGGCGCTCTCCCCCCACCCGATAGTGGGTTCGTGCCCGTCCTCGGTCAGCCGGGGTGAGGGCAGGACCCCGGCTTCGGCGAGGGCAGCGGTGTGGCCGGCGAGCCGCGCGTCGGAGGCGAGCCAGTCCGGCGGACCGCTGATCACGCCTATCCGGCGGTGTCCGAGCGAGACCAGATGCGCCGTCACCGCACGCGCCCCCGCGAAGTGGGCCGCGGAGACGGAGGCGAGGTCGCGGGGTGGCGGGAGCCGCGGGTCCACCACGACGAACGGGGGGCCGGCCGCACGCAGCGCCGTCAGCTCCGACGCCGGCTCGGGCGGCAGGATCAGCAGGGCCCCGTCGACGCCCGGCGTCCGCGGCAGGGCGGCCAGGGCCCGCGTCTGCTGGGCGGCCTCCCCTGCGTCGAGCAGCATCCTCACCCCGTGCAGTTCGAGCGTCTCGGCCACGGAGGAGACCACGAGCCCGAAGTAGTCGGTGAGTACGTAGGGGCAGCGCACGTGGACCGTGAGGGGCGAGTCGCGTCGCGGCGCGGAGGGGGTGACCTCGCCGCCGAGGCGTTCCACCGCCTGACGCACCAGCTCGCGGGTGCGGGGCGTCACGCCGGCGGCCCCGTTCATGGCCCGCGAGACGGTGGCGATGGACACCCCCGCCTCTGCGGCTATCGCCCGTACCGTCACGGGACCGCCCGCTGCCCTGGCCACGCGCGTCGCGCCGTCATGTTCCACCATGCCACCGTACCGAGGCCGCCCAGGCCGGGGAAACAACTGCGCGCCCCCGCTTGACACTTGCCGCCACCGGCGGTTTCCTCGTCGCGACAGTGTTTCTCGGTGTTCCATTCTGTTACATCCCCGCTTCGACGAGGGCCACGGGGCCGGCACCCCTCCCTCACCACCCCCATCCGTACACCTCCACTCGCCAGTGTGGTGACTGCTCCACCGGTCTCCCGCCACGCCGGCTCCCAGCCGGGACGGACGCCCACGCGGACCGCCCCTCCAGCGCCCCGCGCCCACACCTGCCGTGCCGCTCCGCCACGCGCTGCCCAAGTGCTCAGCTGCGGGCCGGCGGTGGGCCGCCCTCCTCAGGGGTCCTTGCAATATGAGCCGTCCGATGAGGTCGCGTGGGCTGGTGCCGTGCATCGCAAGGCGCCGGAGAGTCCTCGTAGCGGAGCTACCAGGGCTTTTCGGCAACGCCGCGAGGTGCGGTGCCAGACCGCGCGGCCCGGGCGGGCATATGGCAAGGACCCCTCAGCCGTCTCGGTCGACGAGGGTGTCCAGGAGCAGGAGGAGGTCCTCCCTCGCCGCGGTGGCCAGCGGCACGGAGAGCAGGGCGGTGCGGGCCAGGGCCAGGTGGGTGCGGGCCTCCGCCAGGGTCGCCGCACGGCCGCCCGCCTCCTCGATCAGCAGGGCCAGGTCGCGCAGCCCGCTCTCCCCGACCGCCCCGTCCGCCGCCCCGACGGCGGCCAGCGACGCGCCGAGGTGAGCACGCTCCGCCGGGCCGGCCCCGGCGAGCGCCGTGAGCACGGGAAGGGTCTTCTTGCCCCGGCGCAGGTCGCTGTAGGCCGGCTTGCCGGTACGCTCCGGTGCGCCCCAGATGCCGAGCAGGTCGTCCGCCGCCTGGAAGGCGATTCCCGCGTGCCGGCCTGCCCTGGCCATCGCCTCGGCGGTGTCCTCGCGGGCGCCGGCGAGGACCGCGCCGAGGGCGAGGGAACAGCCCAGCAGGGCACCGGTCTTGTTGCCCGCCATGCCGCGGTACTCCGCCACTTCCACCGCCCCGGGGCCGACCCACGGACGCGACTCGAAGAGGAGGTCGTCGGCCTGGCCGTGCACCAGGTCGGCCAGCGTCCGGGAGAGGTGGCGCACCGCTGCGGCGCAGTGCGGGGTACGGGCGTCGGCGAGAACCTCCACGGCGAGCGCGAAGAGCGCGTCACCCGCCAGGACGGCGGGGCCGGTGCCGTAGGCCCGCCAGGCCGCGGCACGCTGCCGCCTGGTCTCGTCCCCGTCCATGATGTCGTCGTGCAGCAGCGAGAAGGTGTGGACGAGTTCGACCGCCACCGCACCGGGAACCGCCACCGCGCCGGGCGCCCCCGCCGCCTCGGCGCCGAGCACGGCGAGCGCCTGCCGCACCCCCTTGCCGCCGAACTGCACACCGGGGCCCGAGGCGGTGCCGGAGCCCAGCGAGTACGCGGCCATCTCCCCGGTCCACGGGTGCAGCCGTTCGACCGCGGCGACCAGCCCCGGCCGCACCAGCGCGCGACAGCGCTGCAAGGTCTCGGCGGTGTCGGCGCCCTGCCGGGCCGTGACGGGCTGGGCCGGGGAGGAGACGCTCATCGACGGCCCCCCACACCGGCGGTGAGGCGCCCGGCGGCCTCCCTGTGCTCAGCCTCGTCCCCTCTCACCTGCGTGTCCGCGGTGAGCCCGAGTTCACGGCGCGCCTCGTCGACCATCCGGCGGGCGTGTTGCAGCCCGACGCGGTCCAGTTGTCCGGCCAGTGCGTCCAGTTCGGCTCCGGTGGCCGCGCGGTCCCGGCCCAGCCGGGCGAGCGTCTTGACCAGCCCCAGGCGCGCGAGGGCCTCACCGCGCAGCTCCCGCATGTCGCGGAACTGTTCGAGGGCGCCCGCGTAGAAGACGCGCGCCTCCTCGTACCGGCCCGCACGGTAGAACACGTTGGCGCGCATCTTGTGGTTGTAGGCGAGCGCGCTGGTAAGCCCCATCGTGCGGCAGGTGACCTCGGCCTCGGAGAGCAGTTCCAGGGCGCGTTCCGGGGCGTCGCCGCGGGCGGAGAGGATGTCGGCTATGCCGCGCAGCGCCCAGGCGTGGCCGCGCCGGTCGTCCGCCTCGCGGGAGATGAGCGCCGCCTCCTCGAACATCTCCAGCGCGGTGTCCCAGTCACCGGTCTGGCGGTGGATCTGGGCTATGCCCTCCAGCGCCCAGACCGTGTGCCGGGCCTCACCGCGGGCTCGCGCCTCGGCCAGCAGCTTCTCGTGCAGGACGCGGACGCCCTCGTAGTCACCCTGGATGCGGCCGGTCTCCGCCAGGCCGGCGAGGGAGTAGCCGCGGGCGACGACGTCCTGTCCGCGCTCACCCAACTCGGCGGCGATCGCCAGCAGTCGTCGGGAGAGCGCGAGTCTGCCGCGTTGACGGGCGAGGGTGCCACCGCTCCACACCGCCCACGCCATCGCCCCCACATCCCCTGCGGAACGGGCCGTGCGATAGCTGTCCCGCCACGCCTGCTCCGCCTCGTCGACGTTGCCCAGGCGCCGGTGCGCCTCGGCGACGGCCAGTCCGCACCGGGCGACCTCATCCGCGGCTCCCCTACGCCGTGCGGCCTCCAACTGCCGGACCCCTTCGGCCAGCACCTCGGGGAGGGGGGAGTTGACCGAGAGCGAGCCGAGAGCGCCCTGGTACTCGGGGGCGAATGCCTTGCCGTACATGCGTTGCCTTTCTCCGTCACGGGTCGGATGCCGCGGACTGTGCGCCCGGGTGCGGCTGCGGCACCCGCCACGGCCGCACCCGCCCTCCGGTGGACTCGGCGAACGGCGGTGCCTCAGGACGCGCGGGCACCATGGCGGACCTGCGCCCGTCGGCTCCGCAGCATCACGAGCGGACGCTCACTATACCCTCAGTGTATACACGAGGCGTATAGCCGGTTCGGCGTCTCCCGCGTTCTCCGTCTCCACCCATCGGGGCGGCGGCGTGGGCACCGTCCCCGGCGCCCTTCACCGATCTTGGAGACGCAACCCGGGCTCGGGGGGTTGCCTGCCGCCACCGCACTCCCGTCCACCCGGGACTTCGCAGGCACACGGGCCGGGCCCTCGGGGTGCCAGGAGGGGGTGAGGCGGGCACGCGCCGCTTCGGGCCCCGTCCGACCGGCGCCCGGGGGGAACAGTCGGCGGCACCGGCAGCGCTCAGCCGCCGGAGGTGGGGGGCGACCCGGGTCCAGCGCCTACCGGGGTTCCCGAGCCGCGGCGTCGGGGTCGCGCGGCGCAGGTCCCGCGTCGTGGCGGGCCAGGAAGGCGTGGGTCCGCTCAGGGGTTGCCAGGATGCGCCACTGCCGGTCGGGGTGGCCGAAGTTGTCGGTGAACTCGTCGGCCGCCGCCTGGTTGCCGGCCATCGCCGCCAGCAGCTGCAGCAGGTGCTCGGGGGGCGGCTGCACCATCAGGTTGGACCAGCGGGCGGCCCCCAGGACGACGTCGGCGCGGCGCTGTGCGACCTCCCGGCAGAACAGTTCGTCCAGCGCCAGCCCGTCACGGATCGCCTCACCTACCACCCAGGCGGAGTGGGAGGCCGAGTTGGCGCCCTGACCGACGATCGGATCGACCACCGTGTGGGCGTCCCCGACAGCCAGGGCGTACCGGCCGTTCGGCAGGCGTGCGTGGTCGGCGCGCACCGTGGGTACGACGGAGCCCTGCAGCAGGTCCAGGGGGCCCGTGAGCCGGAACCCGGCGGGATCGATGCGGGCGAAGACGTCCGGATGGTGGGTGGCGAGCCTGTCCAGCACCGTCCGCAGGAAGAGCGCGGGGTCGGCGTCGTGGGACAGATCGCTGAGGACGTCCAGGTCACCGCCGGGCACGCTCTCGAAGAGCAGGGCGGTGACGTGTCCCGCGTGGGAGAGGATCGGAATTTCGACGAGTTCGCCGTGGCCCGGCGAGATGCTGAGGGTGACGCCCTTCGGTTCGGCCGGGGCGACGCCGTGGTACAGACCGGCGCAGAGCCTCCGTTGCGGTTCACGGTAGGGGCTGTCGGCCTCGCGGCGCGGGAAGAGCGAGGTGAAGGCTCCCCGGCCGGCGGCCACCACCAGCAGGTCGTGCCGGTCCGCGAGGACGGTGAGGTCGTCCGCCGCAAGGCGCCCCACGCGCAGCTCACCGCCCCGCTCCTGGTAGGCGTCGGCGAGGGCCGGCAGGTACAGGCGGTAGTCGACCGCGGACGAAGGGCGGGTGAAGTCGCCCCGGAAGCGCAGGGGTTGCGGTCCGCCGACGTAGTGGTGGTGACAGGTGTAGCCGAACTCGTCCGCCGGCCAGAAGTCGACACCGAGGGACTCCTCGCGCCGCAGGGTCGGCGCGTGGTGGGCGATCGTGGCCGTCAGCCGGCCCGCGGCCAGTTGCCGGGGGCTTCGGTCGCTGTAGAGGGTGACGGGGAGGTCGTGCCGGCGCAGCAGCAGGCCGAGGTGGAGGCCGGCGACTCCGGCGCCGACGATGCCGATGTCGGGCATGGCGTCCTCCCTGGCGTGGCGGCGACCGCGGATGCCGGAAGGCACGGCCGGCCCCGGTTGCGGGCGGAGCCGGTCCTCGCGAGGTGGCGGAGGCCGGGGCAGCGCGTCACGCCGGACGGTGAAGGGGCTCGGTGGTCGGGCGGGCCGGCGGCCACGCGCCACCCCGGTTCTACCCAGCGGGCCGACGGCCCATGTGTGCCCCGGCCGGTCGTCACACCGCGGCGGGCGGGCCGCGGCCCGCTCGGGCTGCGGCAGGCCGTCCGGTGGGTGTCGGCACACGACCGGGAGAGCCGGCCGGCCCCGCCCGGTCAGCTGTCCTTGCGGGCCACCCCGGCCCAGATGGGCACGTCCCGCTCCCCCGCGGCGCTGCCGACGTCGATCGGGTCGGGTCGCCACATCTGCGGCACGACCACGCCGGGCGAGACCAGCTCCAGCCCGTCGAAGAACCGCAGCACCTCTTCCCTGGTGCGTCCCCGCACGTTCGAACCGGCCTCCTCGAAGTCCTTCTCGACCTGGTTCGTGGCCTCGGTGAAGTCGCTCCCCAGGTGGCTCAGTACGAGGTAGCTGCCGGCGGGCAGGGCCGCGAGGAAACGCCGGACCAGGGGGTAGGGGTCGACGTTCTTGGGCAGCCAGTGCAGGAGCAGGCACAGGGTGAGCGCCACCGGCTCGTCGAGGTCCAGGGTCTCCCGCACCTCCGGCGAGGTGAGGATGGCGTCCACGTCGCAGGCGTCCGCCTCGAGGTACGCGGTCCGCCCCTCGGGGTGGCTGTCGTGCAGGGCGCGCGAGTGCGCCAGGACGATCGGGTCGTTGTCGGCGTAGACCACGCGGGAGGAGGGTGTGATGCTCTGGGCGACCTCGTGGAGGTTGGGCGAGGTCGGTATGCCGGTGCCGATGTCGAGGAACTGCCGGATTCCGGAGTCGGCGAGGAAACGGGCCGCGCGCAGGACGAAGGCCCGGTTGGAGCGGGCACTGGCCACCGCCTGCGGGATGTTGGCCATGATCTTCTCGGCCTGGGCCCGGTCCGCGGCGTAGTTCGTCTTGCCGCCCAGCAGGACGTCGTAGACCCGTGCGGCGTGCGGCTGGTCCTGCCGGAGGTCCACGGGGCGGCTCGGCGCGGAGACCATCCACTCGGTTTCTTTCATGGGCCCTCCAGGCGACTCGGTGATCCGCCGTCAGGTTAACCCCGGACCGCCCCGGCGGTCCTCCGGGGGCCCGGAACGACCCGGCGGCTCCCCGGTGGTGTTGCGGCCCCTTCCCGTCCCTGTCCGCGGGGCCGTCCCGGAACGTACCTTCTGCGCCGTCACCGCAACGCGTTGTCCGGTACGGCACCGGGAGGCGTGGTTCAGTCCAGTCCGCCGCGTTGGACCAGTTGGCTCGCGATCACGTTCCGCTGGATCTCGTTGGTGCCCTCGCCGACGATCATCAAGGGGGCGTTGCGGAAGTAGCGTTCCACGTCGAACTCGGTGGAGTACCTGTGACCGCCGTGGATGCGCAGTGTGTTCAGCACGGTATGCATGGCGGTCTCGGAGGCGAACAGTTTGGCCCTCCCCGCCTCCATGTCCACCCGCCGGCCCGCCTCGGCCTCCCGTGACGCGGGCCTCCCGTGACCGGGCCTCCCGTGACGCGGGCCTCCCGTGACGCGACCGCGCTCGCCGCCGACGTCGCGCACGCCGGGCGCCTCGGCTTCACCGGCAAGCTCTGCGTCCATCCCCGCCAACTCCAGGAGGTCGCCGCCGGGTTCGCTCCCACCGAGGACGAACTTCGGTGGGCGCGCACCGTCCTGGCCGCCGGGGACTCGGTGTCGGTGGTCGAGGGCCGGATGGTCGACAGGCGGGTGCAGGAGCGTGCCCGGCGCATACTGGCGGCGACCGGCGCCCCGGAGGCCGAGCGGTGACGGCACGCGGGCGGAGCCTGGTGCGGGCCGGCCGTCCTGAGCCCCGCAGCACCCGTTCCGAAGGTCCGGACCCCCACCTCCGCAACCGCGGCGGACCCGGTCGCCGGAAGCCTCGCGGCCTCGCGCGCATCAGCCCGTCGACGAGCGGATACCCGGGCCCTCCAGCCCCCAAGGACGCGGAGGTGCGGAGCCCATGGAGCACGGAACCGACGAGGCGCTGGAGATCCTCTTCGTGGGCAACGCCACGTTGCTGATCCGCTACGGTCCGCTGACGCTCCTGACGGACCCCAATTTCCTGCATCAGGGCCAGTACGCGTACCTCGGGCACGGGCTGGCGACCCGGCGACTGACCGAACCGGCGCTGGACGCCTCCCGGATCCCGCCGGACCTGGACGGGGTCGTCCTCTCCCACCTGCACGGCGACCACTGGGACCGGGTGACCCGCAGACACCTGGACCGGACCCTGCCGATCATCACCACACCGCAGGCCGCCCGCCGCCTGAGCCGCTTCCACGGCTGCCGCGACACCATCGGCCTGCACCCCTGGCAGCAGCACGCGCTCAGCCGCGAGGGCCGGCTGGTGCGCGTCCACGCGGTGCCCGGTCGGCACGCACTCGGGCCGGCCGCCCGTCTGCTGCCCCCGGTGATGGGCAGCGTCCTGGAGTTCGGCGAGGTGGGCGGCCCCGCGCGGCTTCGGCTGTACATCACCGGGGACACCCTCGTCTTCGAGGGTCTGCGCGAGATCGCCCGGCGCTTCCCGGACACCGACTGCGCCGTGGTACACCTGGGCGGTACGACCCTGCCCGGCGGCCTGGTGGTGACCATGGACGGCGCGCAGGGGGCCGAGCTGGTCTCGCGGACCGGGCCCCGAGCCGTGCTGCCGGTCCACTACGACGACTACGCCGCCTTCCACTCTCCCCTGGCGGACTTCCTGCACCACGTGGACGGGCGCGGCCTCGGCGAGCGCGTGGTGCGCTGGGCTGCCGGCGACCGGGTCGTCGTGACGTCGTCGGGGACGAGCCACCTCACCGTGGCCGGCGCTTCGGACGGCCCGTAGCGCGGTGGAGCCGGGGGTGGCACCGCCCCGGCAGGCGTCGCCCGGGCGGGGGCGGTGAGGGCGGTCCTCCGGGTGGGACGTGTGGGGCGGCGGTGGGCGGTTAGGAGGGCGGTAGCGCCTCACACGGCAGGGACCCGCGAGCGGCGGTGCGGGCCGGGCGGCTACGGACCGCCGCTCGGCCTTCGCCCTGCCGGGCCCGGCCCGCCGAGCAGCCGGTGGTACCTCTCAGCACCCGGCTGCCGGCCGAAGAAGGAAGTGGCGACAACCTACAGGAGCACCACATGCCCGCTGGATCCAACGCCAAGAGGGAACGGCAGTACGAGCACATCAAGGAGGGCGCCCGCAGCCGTGGTACCTCCGAAGGGCGCGCCGAGGAGATCGCCGCGCGCACCGTCAACAAGGAACGGGCCCGCTCGGGCGAGTCCCGCAGCGCCGGGACGACCTCCCTGCGGGACAGCAAGTCCGCCTCCCAGCGCGGTGGCGAGCGTTCGGGCGGCGGGCCCCAGGGGCCGACGAAGGACCAGCTCTACGCCGAGGCGAGGAAGAAGAACGTCGAGGGCCGCTCGACCATGTCCAAGGACCAGCTCCGCAGGGCCCTCGGCCGCTGAGCACGCCCTCGTCGCCCCGGCCGGAGGGCGCCGTCCGAGCCGGGCCCGCGGTTGCGGGCCGAGTGCACGAGGAGCCCACCGCCGGCACCGGGAACGTCCGGTGGAGGGCCGCGCGCATCGGTCTGCAGGGCGGAGCGGGCCGGGCGGACGGTCCGTCCCACCGCCGGGAGGGCCCGACCAATGGTTACCGGTCCGTAACTTACTGACGGGTTACCTCGGGTAAGGGGGCGGTGCTTCACTTTCCTCACTTTGCAGCGGAGCAGAGCGAGGAGTGAGCCGTGAAACCTCTCCGTCCCACCTTGCGGTCCCGTACGGCACCCGTCCCCCGGCCCCCCGCAGCCCCGTCCGGTCCACCCGGCCGGCAACCGGGGCGGTGGCCCCTCCCCGCATCCCCCTTCCGTCCCGCCCGGCGGGTTCTGGCCTCGGCGTTCGCGGCGGCCCTGGGCCTGGGGGTGGCCGTGTTGCCCGCCTCCCCCGCCCAGGCCTCGGGCGGTGTCGTCTCCCGGGGCGTCACCATCCCGGACTTCTACACCCCGCCGGCCAGACTGCCCGCCGCGAACGGCGCCCTGGTCAGCACCGAACCACTCCCACTGGCGCTGAGCCTGCCCGGCCTCCACGGCCCCCTGCCGGGCAGGGCCACACGCCTGATGTACAAGTCCACGGACTCCGGCGGCCGGCCGGTCGCGGTGACCGGCGCCTACATCGAGCCGAGCGCCGCCTGGAAGGGTGCCGGCCCCCGCCCGCTGGTGGCCCTCGCGCCGGGAACCCTCGGTCAGGGGGACCAGTGTGCGGCGTCCCTCGCCCTGGAGCACCCGCTCACGATCAACTCCGAGACGGTCACGGTCGGGTACGAGGACGTCTCCGTCTACCGGCTCCTGGCAGCCGGGGTCGCCGTGGTCGTCACCGACTACGCCGGGCTCGGCGCCACCGACCGTCTCCACACCTACGTCAACCGGGTCGACGAGGGTCACGCCCTGCTGGACGCGGTCCGCGCCGCGCACGCCCTCCCCGGGACCTCACTGACCAAGTCCTCGCCGCTGGGCCTGTACGGGTACAGCCAGGGTGGTGGGGCCAGTGCCGCCGCGGCCGAACTCCAGTCCTCCTACGCGCCCGAACTCACCCTCGCCGGGACCTACGTGGGCGCCCCGCCGGCGGACCTCACCGAGGTGATCAAGGGGATAGACGGAAGTGCGCTGGCCGGCGCGCTGGCCTGGTCGGTCAACGGCGCGGTGCAGAGCGACCCCGCGTTGCAGAAGATCGTCGACGCCCACCTCAACGCCGCCGGCAAGGCCGCCCTGGCCGACGCCTCGACGATGTGCGTGGGGGACGCGATCTTCTCCTACGGCTTCACCAGGAGCACGAAGTGGACCAAGGACGGCCGGTCGTTGAGTTCCCTGGTCGACGCTGAGCCGGAGATCCGCAACTTCCTCGACGCCCAGCGCATCGGCCGGTCGAAGCCGTCCGGGGCGATCCGGCTGGCGACCGGGGTCGAGGACGACATCGTGCCGCACGCCCAGGCCCGCCGGCTCGCCTCCGACTGGTGCAGCCTCGGCGGTGACGTCACCTATGTGCCCGTCAGGCTGCCCGACCTGGGTGACAAGCTCCTCACCAACCACATCGTCCCGCTCCTCACCGACCAGGGCGACGCCATCTCCTGGCTGACCGACCGCCTCCGCGGCAAGACCGCCGGCTCCACCTGCTCCTCGCTGCCCGGCCGGCCCTGAGCGCCCCTCGCCACGGCGGGCGGGCCGGGCCGCGCCCCCGAGTGCGCTGCCCGGCCCGCCCAGGAGCCGCCCTGTCCCCGCGCGGGAACGGCGTTCAGCGGGCCGGGGTGGCCGCGGGGCCTTCGAGCTCGGAGAGGTCCAGCCGCCGGATGTCGCGGACGATGACGAGGTAGCCGACGACCGCGAGGGCCGCACAGACGCCGACGAAGACGAGGGCCAGGGCGAAGCCGCCGGTGGCGTCGATCAGGTAGCCGACGACGAGCGGGGTGACGATGCCGGCGACCGCTCCGAAGGCGTTGAAGAGGCCGCCCGCCAGGCCGGCGATCTGCCGGGGGGACACGTCCGCCATGACCGCCCAGCCCAGGGCGCCCAGCCCCTTGCCGAAGAAGGCCAGCGACATGATGAGGACCACGAGCCAGGACGCCGAGACGTAGTTGCAGACCATGATGCTGGTCGACAGCAGCAGGCCGACGACGATGGGGATCTTGCGGGCGGCCGTCAGGCTCAGCCCGCGGCGGGCCAGCAGGTCGGACAGGAAACCGCCGAGGACTCCGCCGACGAAACCGCACAGCGCCGGCAGGGAGGCGACGACGCCCGCCTCCAGGATCGTCATGCCGCGCTCCTGCACCAGGTAGACGGGGAACCAGGTCAGGAAGAACCACGTGATGGTGTTGATGAAGTACTGGCCGACGAAGACGCCGAGCATGGTGCGGTTCTTCAGCATGGCCTTGATGTGCCGCAGGTTCTGCCTGCCGCTGGTGGCCGCCTTGGCCCGGGCGTCCTCCTCGGCGGTGGGTGCGTCCATGTCGACCAGGGCGCCGCCGGCGGCGATGTGGTCGAGTTCGCCCGGTGTCATCCGGGGGTGGCTGCGCGGGGCATGGATGACCCTGGTCCAGATCAGCGCGAGGATCACCCCGAGGCCGCCGATGACGGTGAAGACGTGCTCCCAGCCGACCGAGACCACCAGCCACCCCATCAGGGGCGCGAAGGCGACCGTGGCGAAGTACTGGGCGGAGTTGAACAGCGCCGAGGCGAATCCGCGCTCCCGGCCCGGGAACCAGGCCGCGACGATACGGGAGTTGCCGGGGAAGGACGGGGCCTCGGCGAAGCCGACGAGGAAGCGCAGGACGAACAGCAGGACGGCTGCCGCACCGGCGAAGAAACCGATGGCTCCCTGCGCCATGGTGAGCAGGGACCACAGGAGGACGGCCGTCCCGTAGACCTTCTTCGACCCGTAGCGGTCCAGCAGCCACCCGCCGGGAAGCTGGGCGACGAGGTAGGACCACGAGAAGGCCGAGAAGAGCAGGCCCAGCTCGCCCGAGCTGATGTGCAGGTCCTTCTGCATGGGGTCACCGGCGATGGACAGGGTGGCCCGGTCGGCGTAGTTGATCGTGGTGACGACGAACAACATGGCCAGGATCAGGTACCTGAGTCGTCCTGCCGTGGTCCTGGCGGGGGCGGCGGTCGCCGTCTCGCCCTGCCTGTCGAGAGCGGGCATGAGGTCAGTCTCCCTGGGCCGTGAGGGTGGCGGCTGCGTTGCCGCATGTGGTCCAAGCCACAGGCGCCGGTGGCTGGTTGTCGACCGTAGGGCCGCTCCTCATTCCCGTCCATGTCGAATTTTGTAGCCTGTGATACCCCCCTTGCATGACCACCCGTGCGGGCGGTGCCGTCCTGGTTCAGTCCCGCCGCCGGACGTGCAGATCCAGGCCGTCCGTGCCCGGTCGCTCCACTCCGGGCAGCAGCCGCATGTCGTGGTCGTAGTCGCCGCCGGCCAGCGGCCGGAAGGGCACCGGGGCGTCGGTGAACAGGCCGTCCAGGCGCCTGCCGTACCTCTCCTTCGCCGCCGCGAACTGCTCCGGCGACACCTCGTTCGAGCCGTACACGGCGAACGGTTCGAGCGGGGCCATGCCGGTGAACCAGAACAGCCCGTGCTGCACGGGGTGGAGGACGTCGGCGAGCCGGCCGTGGATGCCCCGGTCGGAGAAGGCCGTCTCCCGTGCGCCGGCGGTCACCGCGAGCAGGGCGCGCCGTCCACCCAGAGCGCCCTCGCCATAGGGCGGGGGCACCGCAGGACCGTAGGCGAAGCCGCTGGTGAACACGCGGTCGATCCAGCCCTTGAGGACGGCGGGCACCGAGAACCACCACAGCGGGAACTGGAGGACCACCGCGTCCGCCCAGCGCACCTTCTCCTGCTCGGCGGCGACGTCCGGGGACAGGCTGCCGGCGAGGGTGGCGTGCTCGGAGTCGGCCATCACCCACAACCGGCCTTCCGGCCGTCCGGGGTAGTCGTCGGCGTCCACGGCGGCCTTCCACTTCATCGCGTAGAGGTCGGAGACCTGGACGGCGTGGCCCGCCGCGCGCAGGTGCGCGAGAGCGAAGGAGCTGAGGGCGCCATTGAGCGAGCGGGGTTCCGGATGGGCGGTGACGAGGAGGATCTTCTTCTGCTGCGGAGAGGTGGTGTGGCTCATGCCGCCACTGTGGTCCTGCCCCCGGACGGTAGCCAGCGCCCCGTCTCACCGGTGGTACGGCGTTCCTGGTAACGGGAGGACCACGCATACTGGGACGCATGGACGAGGTGAGGACGGCCGGGCCTGCGGCAGGCGCCCGCCGCGCTGCCGACTTCGGCGGCACGGCAGCGGTCGCGGTGGACGGGGTGGGGGACGCCCGGCGGGCTCTCGGCGCGTTCCTGCGCGCCCGCCGGGGACGTGTCTCCCCGGCGGACGTCGGGCTGTCCGGTGGGCGGCGCAGGCGGGTGCACGGGTTGCGCCGGGAGGAGCTCGCCCAGCTCGCGGGCATCAGCGTGGACTACTACGTGCGCCTGGAACAGGGGCGGTCGACGCAGCCCTCGCCCGAGGTGCTCGACGCGCTGGCCACAGCGCTCGGTCTGGACGCGGCCGAGCGCCGGCACCTGGCCACGCTCGCCGAGGCACGGCGCGGCCCGGGGCCCACTTCCCGGGTGGGCCCGGTACTCCAGCGCATCCTGGACGGCCTGGCGGGGATGCCCGCCTACGCCGGCAACCACCGTCTGGACGTGGTGGCCTGGAACGCTCTGGGCTCCGAACTTCTCGGCGGCCTGGCCGACCCCCGCCGCCGCGACCGGAACAACGCCCGGTTCCTCTTCCTCGACCCGGCCTCCCACGAGGTCTTCCCGGAGTGGGAGGAGCGGGCGGCGGAGGCCGTCGGGCAGCTGCGGGTGGCGGCCGGACGCTACCCGCAGGACCTTCGGCTGACCGGGCTGGTCACCGAACTCGCGGAGCGCAGCGCCCGTTTCCGGGAGTTCTGGGACGCTGCCGGGGTGGTGATGTGCACCGCGGGCCGGAAGCGGCTGCGCCATCCGGCAGTCGGCGTCCTCTCCCTGGACTACGAGACCTTGCACGTCCCCGCGGCCCCGGGCGAGACCGGGCTCGTGGTGCACGTCTTCGCCCCGGCGCCGGGCGGCGCTGCGGCCCGCGCCCTGCACCGCCTGGCCGAGGCTGCCACGACCAGTGCTGCTGCCGCGGTGTGAGGGTGCGCGAGCGCTCTCGCGCACCCCGTACGCCCCGGCGCGCGTGAGCAGTTGACCGGCCCACAGCGGGGGACCGCTCCTCAGGGCCGCAGCGGTGAGCCCGCCCACTCCGCGGCCAGCAGCGACCAGACCTCCTTGTCCAGCCGCACCCCGTCGTGGGGGAAGCAGGAGCGCAGGACGCCCTCGCACTGCATGCCGAGGCGTTCCGCGACCCGGCGGCTGCGGACGTTGAGCGGGCTGGTGTGCCACGCCACGCGCTGCATGCCGCGCTCCACCAGGGCGTACTCGATCAGGTAACGCACCGCACCGGTGACGAGGCCGTGCCCCTCCCCCGCCGGCTCGGTCCACACCCCCACCTCGCAGTTGCCGAGCCCGGCGTCGAAGTCGACGAACATGGCACCGCCGACGAGCGTTCCCTCCCGCCAGATGCCGTAGATCCGGCCGGTGTCGGCCGCCTGTTTGTCAGCGTAGAGCTGGAGGGTGGCGTGGGCGGAGGCGAGATCGGTGGAGCGGGTGGCCCACGGGATCCAGGGGCCCAGGTGTTCCCTGGCGCGGTCCATGTGGGCGAGGAACTCCGGGGCCTGCCAGGGTTCCAGCGGCCGGAGCTCGGCGGCGGGCTCGGTGGTCGTGAGCGGTATGGCGAACATGGGCCCTCCGACGGGTACATAACAAGTGTTTGGTACCTTAACCGAATGACACCGGCGCGAGGAGACCACGAGGCCCGAAGGCGCGACGTGTCCCGGGCCGTGTGGCGCGTGCTGGCCGAACGGGGCTTCGAGGGGCTGACGTTGCGGGCCGTGGCGGCGGAGATGGGGGCCACCACGGGGTTGCTCACGCACTACTTCCCCGCCAAGCGCGACCTTCTGGACCACGCCCTGCGGCTGCTGGACGCGCACAGCCGCGACCGCCCGCGGCGGCAGGGCGCAGCCGAGGGGCTGCCGTCCCTGCGGGCGGCACTGCTGGACATGCTGCCCCTGGACCGGCGGAGCACCGCGGACAACCGCGTCTGGGTCGCCTCCTGGGGCGTGGCCCTGGCCGACCCCCGCCTCACGGCCGACCACGCCGCGCGGTACCGCGCCTCGAGCGAGAGGCTGGCCGGGCACCTCGCAGCCGCCCGGGAACGCGGCGAACTGTCCAGGTCCGGCCCGGTCGAGGAGATCGCGGCCGAGACCCAGGCGTTCGTGCTGGGGCTGGTGGTGCAGGCGCTGCTGGCGCCGGAGGAGTTCCCGCCCGAGCGCCAGACGGCCCTGCTCGACGACTGGTTGACGCGCCTGTCCGGTAGCTGAGGAGAGCGGGGCGCAGCGCGCTCTGCGTCGTGCGTCGCCTGCTGCCCGGGGGCCTGCTCAGAACCCGGCAGCGGCCTCGCCCGAAGGTGCGGTGCCCGCCCCGTCCGGCGCTCGCCCCAGGCCGCCACCGCCTCCTCCACTTCGGTGGTGGGCGCACGAGCCGGGGCCGGCGCCCTCGGCCACCCGTCCGCACTCGGGGCAGACCCGGTGCAGCCAGCAGGAGGGGTCGCCGCCCTCCTGCCGGTCCTGCTCGGAGGACCGGGGCCGGAGCAGGTCGGCCAGGACGGCGGCGTGGCTGAGGTGCGTCGGGACCGCGGAGGTCAGCAGGACGAGTGGCGAGGACATCGCCAGGACCCGCAGCCGCCGCAGCGCGCCGAGTCCGGGCTCCTGTTGCAGGCCCGCTGCATAGCGTTCGCGGAAGGAGGCGAACGGGGCGGAGGTCTCCAGGTACCACCGGGCCAGCGCCGCAGGAGGTGCCAGCGAGGGCAACCACAGCGGCGGCGCGGCCCCCCGGGCGCGAAGGGGCAGGGGGAGGCTGCGGTCGACCAGCACGCGGGTGCCCGGCGGGGACGCGAGGCGCAGCAGCGGACTCTCGACGCGGACGTACGGCACGGTGCCCCCTTGCCGGGTCGGCGGACAGCGCCGGGGCGCCGGCCGGGTGTCGGGCGCAGGCCGGGCGAAGCGGCGCCCTCGCCTGCCGCGGAGGCGCCGGGGCCTGCACCGGTCAACGGTACGCGGGCACGGCCGCCGTGGGGCCGCCACCCCGTCACGTTGCCGGCGTCTTGTGCACGAACGCCGAGCGCAGGGTGTGGAACGCGGCCGACGGGTCGTCGAAGACGGCCCGCATCGCGGCGAGTTCCTCGTCCCGGTAGGCGCGCAGCGGGCGCCGGGACTCCTCTGCCGCGCGGCGCACCTTCTTCTCGGTGAGACGCCGGCCGAGCGAGGCGTCCTCGGCCAGCTCCACCGCCATGGCCCGGACCTCTTCGGCGAAGTCGCCGACGGGGGAGGCCACGACGCGGTCGACGAGTCCGAGGTCCCGGGCCGCACCGGCGGTGACGGGCTCCGCGGCGCCGAGCAGCGTGTGCGCGGTCTCGGCACCGACCCGGCGAGGCAGGGAGTACGTCCAGTACTCGGAGCCCGGCAGGCCCATGAGGCGGTAGTGGGGGTTGAGGACGGCGCCGTCGCGGCACCACACCTCGTCGGCGGCTGCGGCGAGCATCACTCCGCCGGCCGCCGCGTTCCCGGCGAGTGCGGCGACCACCAGCCGGTCGGTGGTGGTGAGTACGGCCTCCACCAGGTCGTCGATGGCCTGGATGTTGCGCCAGGCCTCGCGCGCCGGGTGGGCGGCAGCCTCGATGACGTTGAGATGGATGCCGTTGGAGAAGAAGTCGCGCGGGCCGCCCAGGACCAGGACGCGGGTGGGGCGGGTGCACGCGTACCGGTAGGCGGCCAGCAGCCGCTCGCACTGCTCGGTGCTCATCGCACCGCCGGGGAAGGTGAAGTGCAGGAAGCCCGCCCCGCCGCTCTCGCGGTAGTGGACATCGCGGTAGGTGTGCGCGCCGTCCTCGGTGGCGGGCGGTGCCGGTACCTCGGGGACGGTGGGCAGCCGGTCCGCCAGGGCGAGGGTGGCGGGGAGGGTGTAGGTCGTGGGGCCGCCCGGACGGCGCCGGGGGCGGAGTTGCGGGATCCAGACGGCGCCGTCGGCCGTGGCCCGGCAGACCGCCTGGCACCGGGTCGCCACAAGGGCCCCCGGTTCGCCCCGGAGGCGGTCCTCGGGGTGACCGCCGTGCAGGTGCCACTCCGCCCCCAGCCAGGTGTCCAGGACGCCGGGTTGGGAGTCGGCGGCGCGGAGCTTGCGCAGGACGGTCGCGGTGGGATCGCGGTGCCAGTCGATGCGGCGTTCGGACTGCCGCAGCAGGGGGGCCACGACGGGTTCCAGGTCCTGCTGGGAGCGGGGGGTCCAGGTGGCGGAGGCGAACCGTGCCACGGCGAGCAGCACCGCCTCCACCGCAGCGTCGGCGACCTCGCCGCGGTACAGGTCGCTCTTGCCCACCGGTGGGACGGGGAAGCGGACGTCGGCCCAGACCGGTCCGGCGTCCATCTCCGCGTCGGCCTGGAGCACCGTCACCCCCCACTCGGTGCGGCCGGCCTGGACGGCACGGTCCAGTGAGGAGGGCCCGCGGTCGCCGGGCGGTCCTGGGTGGACGATGAGCACGGTGTGGGCGGACCAGACGTCCTGCGGCACCCGGCGGGTGAGCATGGGCGCCACCACCAACTCCGGTCGGTGGTGGCGCACGGCCGCCCGGACCGACTCCTCGTCGGTGACGCGGGCGAAGGCGGTGGTGTGAGAGCCCTGCCGCAGTTCGGCCTGGACCCGTTGGGTGAGGCTGTTGAAGCTGTCGGCGATCAACAGGATGCGCACGTGGTCTCCCGAGCGTTGCGAGATGGTCCGGTGGGACTGCGCCGGCCGCGCGTCGGCCGGCGGTTCGACGGTCCGCAGGTCGGCTGGGGCCCGGGCGGCGAGGGCGGACCAGGTGTCGGCGCTGCGGGTGCCGCGCGCCCGGCCCGCATTGTCGGTCACCGCCGGCAACCCGGGACCGGTGGCGCGGAGCACGTCCCGAGAGAGCACCCGCGTGGCGGAGGAACCTCGTGCAAGGGCGCGGGCGGTCGGGCAGGGCGGGCCGGGGCCGCGCAGCCCGTCCGCGGCGGATCACCTGACCGGAGGCCCGGCGCCGACGGGCGGGCCGGCGTGCGGCGACGCCCACGAGCGGGTGAATCCGGCCTGCCGCCGGGCCCCGCTGTTTCGATGGCGTCGGCAGATCGACCCCTACGAACAGGAGCAACCATGCGTCCTCGCGTCCTTGTCAGCGCCGCATGCCTGTCGGCGACAGCACTTCTTGCCGCAGCGGCCCCCGTCTTCGCGGACGCCGGCGCTCAGGGCGTCGCCGCGAAGTCACCCGGTGTCCTCTCGGGCAACGTCATCCAGGTTCCGATCCACGTGCCCATCAACGTGTGCGGCAACACGATCGACATCATCGCTGCGCTCAACCCGGCGATCGGCAACCACTGCAGCGCCGACTGACGCAGCACGTCGTGGCCGCGGCCGGCCCGGCACGGCAGGACGGCGACTCATCCGCCGTGCCGCCCCGGGCCGGCGCGACCAGGCAGCCCCGCAGGCCGCCGCCCGTCCGGAGCTCAGCCCTGCCGGACCGGCGGCGGCCTGCGGTCTGTCCGAGCCGCAGCTGCCCCTCCGTCTCCGTGCACCGCGCCCGCGCTCCAGGGGGCGGCCCCTACAGTGGAGTCCCGCGTCGAGGGCGTGCTCCGGGAGGCAGTGGTGACACTCGGTCAGGCAGGCGGCAGCGCTGCGGTCCCCCTGCGTTTTGGTCGCGCGCCGGGAAGCCTGCCGGGGGTCGGTCATCTGCCGGTGATGGCGCGGCGTCCACTGCAACTGCTGGGCGAGGCGGCCCGGCACGGGGACCTGGTCG
Source organism: Streptomyces sp. NPDC059740 (assembly GCF_042733155.1). NCBI lineage: Bacteria > Bacillati > Actinomycetota > Actinomycetes > Kitasatosporales > Streptomycetaceae > Streptomyces > Streptomyces sp. NPDC059740. Next base: position 38,601 of record NZ_JBHWGP010000028.1, read on the forward strand.
AGATCCGGCTGGGCCGCCGCCCCGTCCACCTCGTGTGCCATCCGCGACTGGTGCGCGCGGTCCTCACCGACGACCGCCTCTTCGACCGCGACGGTCCGCTCTACGAACGGTCCCGGGCGGCACTGGGGAACGGGCTGGCGACCTGCCCGTACGCCGACCACCGGCGGCAGCGCCGGCTGCTGCAACCCGCCTTCCGCGCCGACCACATGGAGCGGTACGCGGCGGCGATGCGCCGGACCATCGGCGAGGCGACGCACAGCTGGCAGTCCGGCGGCACGGTGGACCTCATGGCGTCGCTCTTCGCACTGTCCGCCACTACGACGGTCCGCGCGCTCTTCGGAGCCGGGCTGGACCCGTCGGACCAGCGGGAACTGCAGCACTGCCTCGACGTCTTCCTGCGGGGGGTGTACTGGCGTGCGCTGCTGCCGTGGGCGGCCCGCCTTCCCACCGGCGGCAACCGCCGTTACGCCGCGGCGATCACGCGGTGGCGGGAGCACGCCGACCGTCTGCTGCGCGACCGCCGGGCCGTGGTCCAGCAGCTGGCCGGCGACGGTTCCCCGGGGGCCGCCCACAACGCGTTGGACCATCTGCTGACGGCACGCTCGGCGGACGGCTCTCCCCTGGCGGACGCGGAGATCCACGAGCAGGCCACCACCCTGGTCCTGGCCGGGGCGGAGACCACCGCCGCCGCCCTGGGCTGGGCGTTCCACCTCGTCGCCGGCCACCCCGGGATCGACGCCCGGTTGCACGCGGAGGCCCGTTCCGTGCTGGGCGAGCGCACCGCGGGCCCCGAGGACCTGCCCCGGCTGCCGTTCACCCGGCAGGTCGTCACCGAGACCTTGCGGCTCTGTCCCCCGGCCTGGGTGATCCCCCGGACCACCACCCGGGAGACGACGCTTGCCGGGCGCCATCTGCCGGCGGGCAGCACGCTGGTCTTCAGCCCGTACGTGGTGCACCGGCGCGCCGATCTCTACGCCGAGCCGCTGGCGTTCGCCCCCGACCGGTGGGCCGCCGACCGGGAAGCGCACGAGCGGGAGGTGGCGGCCAGGACCGTGGCGGGCGAGTTCGTGCCGTTCGGGCTGGGCGCCCACCGCTGTGTCGGTGAGGCCTTCGCCCTCACCGAGGCCGTCCTCACGCTCGCCTCGGTCCTCGCCCGGTGGCGGCCGACCGCCGTTCCCGGTACGCAGGCCGGTCCCGCAGCCCGGTCCGTCCTCGCCCCCCGCTCCCTCCCGATGCGGCTCCTCGCCCGCTGAGTCCCCGGCCCCGGGCGCTGCGGGTCGCGCCGTCCGCGCAGCGGTGGACACGGCCGGGAAGGAGCTCGCCTCCCACGCGCCGTCGAGGAAGAAGGCGGTGTGGCCCTCGCTGAAGATGCCGACCGAGGCGGGGTAGCCGGCTCTGCGGGCCCGCAGTCCCTCCTCGACGAGGCGCGCCACGGCCTCCGGGACGCAACCGGTGAGGGCGGGGGCCCTGCCGGGGTGCGGGGCGGACGGCAGGCCGAGGCCCGCCCTGCGCACCCGGGGGCCAGGGCCGGCACCCGTGCGCCGCCACCGTGGGCACCGGGCCGAGCGCGGACGGTGCTCCGGTCACCCCGCCCGTGATCCGCTCTGCGGCGGTTCCCTACCCTTTTGCCGAGTACGAGCGAAGGAGCACTGTGGTGGGGACCATGGAGACCCAGGTGGCGGTCGTCGGCGCCGGGCCCGCCGGGCTGACACTGGCGACGCTGCTGCGGGAGCGGGGCGTCGACTGCGTGGTGATCGACAAGTTCGACCGCGACCAGTTGCTGGCCAGGGCCCGCGCCGGTTTCCTGGAGCGCCGCACCGTGCAGCTCATGGACCGCCTCGGGCTCTCGAAGCGGCTGCGCACCGAGGGCCTGCCGCACACCGCGTGCGAGTTCCGGTGCGAGGGCGAGGTCGTGCGGCTGGACTACGCGGAGCTGTGCGGCGACACCCCGAGCTTCGTCTACCCCCAGCAGGAGGTGGTGGCCGACCTGCTGGACGGGTACGAGTCGGCGGGCGGCGCCCTGCTGGCGGGCCGCCCGGTCGTCGGCCTCGGCACCGAGCGGGGACTGCCGTTGGTGCGGTGCGCCGACGGCACGGTGGTGCGTGCCGAGGTGGTGGCGGAGGCGGCCGGTCAGTACGGTCCGGTGCGTGCCGCGCTGCCTGCCGGGGCCTTCACCGAGTACGACGTCCAGCACGGCGTGCGGCTCCTCGGCGTCCTGGCGCAGACCCCGCCCTTCGCGCCGCACACCGTCTACGGCCAGCACAGCGCCGGGTTCGCGGGGCAGATGCTGCGTTCTTCCGAGGTCACGCGCCTGTATCTGGAGGCCGCCGAGGGCGAGACCCCGGCGGACTGGCCCGAGGACCGCGTGTGGCGGGAGCTGGACGAGCGGCTGGCGCTACCGCCGGGCACGCTGCGGCGAGGGCCGGTGCTGGAACGTTCCCTGGTGGAGATGCGGACCCGGGTGGTGGAGCCCATGCACCTCGGCCGGGTGGCGCTGCTGGGGGATGCGGCGCACATCGTGCCGCCCTCCGGCGGCAAGGGGATGAACCTGGCCATGGCCGACGCGGCCGATCTCGCGACCGCCCTGGGCCGGCACTTCGCCGAGGGTGCCGCCCAGGACGTCGGCGAGGTGCTGGCGGCCTACTCGCGTCGCCGTCTCGCCGACGTGTGGCAGGTGCAGGAGTTCAGCCACTTCATGCTCCACCTCCAGCACGGCCCGCGGCCGGGCACCCCGGACGCGGGGTACCTGGAGGGGCTGCGGCGGGCCCGGCTGTTCCGGCTGCGCGACGACCCGGCCTACGCGCGGGCCTTCCTGGAGCGCTACATGGGGCCCGGGCTCGCGCCGGAGCTCTGAGACGGCGCCCCGGCGGGCGCGGCTCCGCACCCACCCCGCCCCGTTCCCGCTCCCGGGCGCCCCTCCCCCGCCGTGGGCCGCGGCGATGTCGGCACCGCCCGGGGCGCCGCACCGGCTCCCCCACGCAGCGGTCAGCCGCCCCCGCGCCTGCCGGGGCCCGGTCCCGAGGGCGGCGGTCCCCAGGGCTCCTCGAGCGCGGCGCGGAGCGCGTCGACCCGCCCCCGCCCGATGCGCGTGGCGAGTTCCTCCTCCAGCGCAGCCAGGACGCCACCGGCCAGCCGGTGGGAGCGTGCGCCGCTCTCGGTACGCCGGATCAGCTGCCGCCGGCCGGAGGAGGGGTCGGGGCACTGCTGCAGCAGGCCCTGCTCGACCAGGCCGCGCACTGCCTGGTGCGCGCTCTGGCGGGTGACGCCCATGCGGCGCGCCAGTTCGGAGACCGTGGTCCCCTGCTCGTCGAGGACCGCGAAGAGGCGCAGGTGCGTCGAGGTGAGGGAGGGCTCGCCGAGTTCCTCCAGCCGCGTCAGCAGCGCTGCCTCGAACCAGCGCCGCGCCTCTCCCAGGAGCTGGGCGAGATCCCGTCCGATAGCGGTCATACCTGCCTCTCAGGTGGCGTACGGCACCACGTTAATCGGGATGCGCCTGGCCTCCCGCCCTCCTATGTCAGGTAGCCTGACATAGATATCGTCAGGAGGAACCATGACGTTCGAGTACGCCACGCGCTACCGGAGCGCCTCGCGCATACCGGCGGAACCGGGCAAGCCGTACTTCGTCGAGAAGGGCGAGGGCGACCGCGCGCATCTCTTCGGTGACCTCATCACCGTCTACGCCGGTGCCGAGCAGACCGAGAACACCTTCAACTTCTTCACCTGCGAGGGGCCCAAGGGCGACATCATCCCGGCGCACGTGCACCCTGACACCTACGAGGTCTTCTACGTCACGGGCGGCGCCGTCCGGCTGTTCGTGGAGGACACCGAGGGTGTGCAGCAGGAGAAGCTGCTGACCTCCGGGGACTTCGGCTTCGTGCCGAAGAACTGCCCGCACGCCTACCGGATGGAGCGCCACCACACGCAGATCGTGGGTGTCGCCGCGGGACCGGGAGGAACCTTCGAGCGCTTCTTCGAGAACCTCGGGGCCCCCTCGGAGCGCATGGGCATGCCCGTGGAGCCGGTCGTCCCACAGCGGGAGGACTTCGCGGCGGCGCAACGGGACTTCGACGTCCGCTTCCTGCCCCAGCACCGGTGGGAGACCCGGTGACCGGCCCCGACCCGACACTGCTGCGCCTGATCGGCGCCCCGCACCCCGACCTCGCGCCGCTGCCGCCGGCCGCACCGCTGGACTCCGGCGTGCGCCTGCTGCGCGGTGTGCCCTACAGCGTGCCGGAGGGGGGCCGCCCCCTCGAACTCGACCTGTGGCTGCCCGAGTCCACCGGCGGTCCCGTGCCGGCGGTGCTGTTCGTCCACGGCGGGGCGTGGCGCCGGGGACGGCGTGACGACATGGGTTACCGGCTGCGTTCCTGGCAGCCCGGACCGTTCGCCCGGATCGCGGCGGCGGGCATCGCGGTCGCCGCCGCCGACTACCGGCTCAGCGGGGAGGCCGTCTTCCCCGCCCCGCTGGAGGACCTGCGGGCCGCGCTGCGCTGGCTCGGCGTGCGCTCGGCGGAGCTGGGGATCGACACCGGCAGGACCGCGGTCTGGGGTGAGTCCGCCGGCGGTCACCTGGCCTCGCTGCTCGCCCTGACCGCCGAGGACCCGGCGCCGGTGGGTGCCGTCGTCTGGTACGGGCCGAGCGACCTGGCCACGCCGCGTGGCGCTTACGATCCGGCGAACCCGGCCACGCCGGAGGCGATGCTGCTGGGCGCCGCGGCCTCCGCCCTGCCCGACCTCGCCCGGGCGGCCAGCCCGGCCTTCCAGGTGCGCCCCGGAGCACCGGCCTTCCTGCTCGCGCACGGCGACCGGGACAGCATGGTCCCCCACTCCCACAGCGAGGAGCTGGCGGCGCGGTTGCGGGAGGCGGACGTGCCGGTGGAGCTGCTCACCGTGGGCGGCGCCGACCACGTCTGGCACGGGATACCGGAGGAGCAGGTGGCGAAGGTGTTCGACCACTCGCTGCGGTTCCTGCGGGACCTGTTCGGCTGAACCTCTCACGGGCCGCCCGCCACCGGGCCGCAGACCGCTGCGCGCGGCCTGCGGCCCGGTGGCCTCGCTACCCTCCAGACATGACGAGCAGACGGGACGGGAGCGACGCGGAACTGGCCGTGACGGCGGCGCAGGCGGGGGCGGCGGTGATTCGCGAGCTGTACGGGGGGCCGCTGGAACGGTTCGGCAAGGGCGCGGGGGACTTCGCCACGGCGGCGGACCTCGCAGCGGAGAAGGTGATCCTCGACCTCCTGCGGACCGCGCGTCCCGGCGACGCCGTCACGGGTGAGGAGAGCGGGCCGGGCGGCTCTGTGCCAGGCGGCGGGCTGCGTGGTGACGGATCTCCGCGGCCGGCCGCCGCACACCGGTGTCGGCGGACTGATCGCCGCGGCCGACGAGGAGACCCACGCCGGCTTGCTGGCGTGCGTCGAGGAGCAGACGGCCGGGGAGCGCTGAGGGTCCCGGCCGGGTCCCGCTCAGGATCTCGCGTCGGCCGGTAAGGTGAGCCGGCCGGGAGCCGGGAGGCGGGCGGTTCGCCGGACCGGGTCGCATGCGCGGGCCAGGGCGCGTGAGCGGACCGGGTCGCGGCGCCGCGCCCCGGCGGCCGAGGTCGACGGGGGGCGCCTGCCGCCACCTCGCGGTGGCGGCAGCGATCGCCGGGCAGCTCCTAGTCGGCGAACCGGCCGCAGAGCAGGTTGCCCGGTTCCGCCGGGTCGTCGCTGATCCAGAACTGGCGCCACAGTGCGGCGAACTCCGTACGGCTGAGGTAGCCGTCCCCGTTCAGGTCCAGCTCCTCGAAGACGCCCGTGAGGTCCGCGGGCTGCCCGTTCCAGGTCTCGACGAGCCTGCGGTGTTCGTCGGGGGAGATACGTCCGTCGCCGTCGGTGTCCACGGCGTCGAAGACGGTGTCGGCGGTCGCGGTGACGTACGTGACCATGGCGGGCAACCGGTCGACGAGCGTGAGGAGTTCGGCCATGTCGACCGTGCCGTCCCCGTTGGCGTCGCCGACTTCCCGCAGCGCCGTCCACCAGCCCATCAGCAGCGTCTCCACCCGCGCGCGCAGTTCCGTCCCGGGCCCCACTGCAGGGAGCCGGCTCCAGCGGGTGACGAGCGCCCTGAAGTCCTCCTCGCGGAGGTAGCCGTCACCGTCCGCATCGAAGGCGGCGAACACCCCTGCGAGCTTGCGCTCCTGGAACGCGCTGGCCATGAGCGGCCTCCTCGACACCGAACCGCACTGTGAACTGCCGGGCAACCGCCCTTACAAGAGGGCAGACAGTGCGCAACTATAGGACAGAACGCTTTTCCGCCTGTATGGGCACATGTGCGCGAACGGTCTGATGTCCCCGCCGGCCGGGCCGAGCGGGTCAGGTGACGAGGCCGGCACGGGAACGGGCCGGCAGGCATGAGAGCACCGAACGGGTGCAGGCACAGGAGGTCGGCGGTCTCCGGTCGGCAGCGGTTCCCGGTCGGCCCGGGACAACGCCTCCGGGAAGCGTCGTCCGGCGCGGAGGCCGCCTGGCGTCACGGTCGCCGCGGGATCGGTCAGGGCTGCGCGCGTTCCTGGGGATATCGGGTTGTGGCGCCTCGGGGACGGCCATAGGGTCACCAGCATGTCCCTACGTCTTCGGATGCGTCAGGCCCTGCCGGAAGCGATGCGCGCCCGCGACAAGGTCGCGGTCAGCGCACTGCGCGCGACGCTGGCGGCGCTGGACAACGCGGAGGCGGCGCCCTGGGCGGAAGCAGCCCCGCACGCCTCGGCCCTGGAGCAGTCGCCGGTCGGGGCAGGGGCCACCGAGGTGGCACGCGTCGAGCTGACCGAGCAGGGCGTGACGGACATCGTGCGCGGCCGAGGCCGCCGAACGCAGCGCTGCCGCAGCGCAGTTGACGTCCCCCGCGCACGCCGACCGGGCCGAGCGGCTGCGGGCGGAGGCCGCGGTGCTGCTGCGCTTCCTCGACGGCCCGGGGACCGCGTAGCGACGAGGTTCTTCTTCTGGGCCAGGCCGGATCAGGGAACGGCGTCTGGTGCCCTGCATCGCAGGGCGGAGGTGGGGCCCCCGGTGCCCCCGGTGCCCCCGGTGCCCCCGGTGCCCCCGGCCGGAGGCTGGGGGAGTTGCGAGCCCGGCAAGATCCGGCAGAAAGGCCCTGGGCCGCGCCGGCCCGCCCGTCCGCAACCGGCCGCCCGAGCCGCCCGTCAACCAGTGACCCGTCCCTCCCCCGCCTCCGGTCCCCAGGCGACCTCGGTGGACGCCAGATGGGGCAGGCCCAGGTTCCGCCACAGCGGTGCGTGGTGCGGCAGCCGGCCGGCGGTGTCGGGCCAGGGGGCGGGGGTTGCGTTCCAGGCGGTGTCGGCGAGGACGGGGAGTCGCGGCAGGAGGAGGGTGGCGACGTCGTCGAGGCCGGTGACCGTCTCGCCGAAGAGCGTCATCTCGATCCCGGCCAGACGGTCGTCCGGTACCGCGTGTGCGGCGGGGTCCCAGTCGGCCACGTGCCGCACACCGCGCGGGCGGTAGGCGGGGAACCCGAGGCGGGCCGCGTCCGCGCGCTGCTCGGCGGGCACCACCGCGCTGTCGTAGCGGCGGTCCAGGTAGAGATGCGACTGCGGCGAGAGCAGGACCCGTCCACCACCGTCGAGGATGCGCCGCAGGTCGTGGTCGGTGGGGCCGAAGAAGCTCCGCAGCGCTCCGACCACCGCCATGGTGTGCCCGGCGGCCAGCAGTTCGGGGCGGGCCCGCAGCTCCTCCTCGGTCTCCGGCAGCTCCATCATGGGGACGTCGACCCAGAACTGGGCGATGTCCTCGGGCTCGACTCCGGCCCGTGACGTCTCCTGCCAGCCGATCGGCCGCTTGCCCGCGGCCCGCGCCAGAGCGCGGAGTTCGCGCACGGCGGTGTGGAAGCTGTCGGCTGTCATACCCACCGCCTCGTCGCCTCCGATGTGGACGAACGGCCCCTCGGTCAACGCGCAGACCTCGGCGAGGAGGGCGGCGACGGTCTCCCGCGTCGCGGTGTCGGCGAGGTCCAGCGGCGGGACGAAGGGGAAGCGGTCGGCCAGGCCCCCGGGCGCGGGGGCCGGCGGCAGGTGCGGCAGGGCCGAGCGGAGTGCGGCGCAGTGTCCCGGCAGGTTGATCTCGGGGACGAGCGTGACGAAGCGGTCGGCCGCGTACGCCTGGAGTTCCCGGTACTCGGTGGCGGTGTAGCGGGCCTCCCGCCCTCCGGTCCGCCCGTCGCCGGAGGTGCCGGTGGCGGGAAGGGCCTCCAGTTGCAGGCGCCATCCCTCGTTGTCCGTGAGGTGCAGGTGGAGCACGTTGAGCTTGTAGAGGGCCATCAGGTCGATGAGGCGGCGCAGTTCGTCCGGTGTCAGGTAACCGCGTGCCGGATCGACCAGGAGCCCGCGCCAGGCGACACGGGGCGCGTCGCGCAGCCGCTGGTGGCCGATGCCCTCGGGCGCTTCGCCCCGGGTCAGCAGCAGTTGGGCAGCGGTGGTGGCGGCGCGGAACAGCCCTTCCGGGGTGGCGGCCCGGCAGTGCACCCCGCTGTCGTCGACCACGACCTGGTGGGTTTCGTCCACCGGCTTCTCGCCGCCGTGCGGGTCCAGGCCGATCGGCTCGCGAGGCGCGTCCACCCCCTCGCCGGACGCGTGGAGGCCGAGGGTGAGAAGGAGGGCGTCGTCGGTGGCGGTCGCGGGGAGGAGGCGCTCACCCAGGTGCGGCGCCAGCAGGGCAAGCAGGGTACGGGCGACGGGCTCGGCTGCCGGGGTGAGGGCGACCAGCCGCCAGCGACGGCCGGCGGTGCGGGTGCGTCCGCCGCCGGGTGCGGCGGCGTGACACCGGGGGCGGGGCAGGACGGAGTCCATCGGTTTCCTCCACCAGGCGGTCGCGGGGCACGGTCCGGGTGCGTCTCCTCGGCGGCTCCCGCGCGGCGTGGGCCGGATCGGCGGTGGGCCCGGCCACGTCGGCGGCTGGACCGGCCCGGTTCGCCCGGGGGGGTCGCCGGCTCCGGGGGCACACCGGGTGGCGCAGCCTGTACGCTACACCAAAACCGATCAATGAACGCTTTTTCTTGGCGCACCGCTTCCCCGGTGGCGCACCGCAGGGAAGGAGTCTCCATGACCACCGCGACCGGCCCCGACTTCGCGACTCCGCCGGGGTTCCTGCTGGGAGCCTCGACCTCGGCCCACCAGGTCGAGGGCAACAACCTCGCCAGCGACTGGTGGGCCCTGGAGAACCGCCCGGACAGCCCCGTGGCCGAACGCAGCGGCGACGCGGCCGACAGCTACCACCGGTGGCCGCAGGACATGGATCTGTTGGCCGAACTCGGGTTCAACGCCTACCGGTTCAGCATCGAGTGGGCGCGGATCGAGCCGGAGCGCGGACAGGTCTCCCGGGCCGCCGTGGCCCACTACCGGGAGATGGTGCGCGGGGCGCTGAGCCGTGGCCTGACGCCGGTGGTGACGCTCCACCACTTCACCTCGCCCCGCTGGTTCAGCGAGCTCGGCGGCTGGGCATCCGCCGAGGCGGTGGACCTGTTCGCCGGCTACACCGGTACCGCCTGCGAGGTGCTTGCCGAAGGTGTCCGCCATGTCGCCACCGTCAACGAGCCCAACATGCTGGCCCTGCTCTACACCCTGCTGCGAGGGCGGACCGGGGCGGACGGCAAGGCGGCCGGCTCGGGCTCGGGCTCGGGCTCGGGCTCGGGCTCGGGCGAGAGTGCGGCCGGCGCGGTGGCCGACGTCCGCCTGGCCGCCCCTGATCCGCAGGTGACCGACATCCTCCTCCGCGCCCACCGGGCAGCCTCCGCGGTCCTCAAGGCGGCTGATCCGGCCTGTCAGGTGGGGTGGACCGTCGCCAACCAGGTCTACCAGGCGCTGCCGGGTGCCGAGAGCCGGGCCGCGGCGCACGCCTGGCCGCGGGAGGACCTCTTCCTGGCGGCGGCACGCGACGACGACTGGGTCGGGGTACAGGCCTACACCCGCAACCTCGTCGGCGCCGACGGCCCGCTGCCGGTTCCGCAGGACGCCGTGCGGACGCAGACGGGCTGGGAGTTCTACCCGCAGGCGCTGGAGCAGGCCGTGCGACACACGGCGCAGGTGGTGGGGGGCTGTGTGCCGATCCTGGTGACCGAGAACGGCATCGCCACCGACGACGACCGGCAGCGGGTGGACTACACGCGCAGCGCGCTGGCCGGACTCGCGGCGGCCATGCGGGACGGGGTGGACGTCCGGGGCTACCTGCACTGGAGCGCCCTGGACAACTACGAGTGGGGCTCCTACCGTCCACGGTTCGGCCTGATCGGCGTCGACTTCGACACCTTCGCGCGCACCCCCAGGGAGTCCGCCCGGTGGCTGGGACGGCTGGCCCGGGCCGGCCGCATTCCCGGCCGTCACGAGGGCCTGGCGGGGGCGACCGGGGCCCCGGCCGCCCCCTGACGCGGCGGTAGGGTGATCGGCATGCCGAAGAGAGGTCCCTACGAGAAGGGCGAGGCCAAGCGCGCCGAGATCCTCCGTGTCGCATTGGAGATCTTCGCCGCAGAGGGCTACCGGGGCACCTCCCTGCGGAAGGTGGCCGCCGCCTGCGACCTGAGCCTGCCAGGGCTGATGCACTACTTCGCCTCCAAGGAGGACCTGCTGACCCAGGTCCTGCGGATGAGAGACGAGACCGCCCGGCTGCGGCAGGTCGGAGAGGGCGACGCCGGGCAGGTCCACGAGGTCATCCAGGAGGCCGTGAAGACACCGGGCCTGGTGGAGCTGTTCGTCTCCATGGCCGCCGCGGCGAGCGACCCCGCCCACCCCGCCCACGCCCACTTCGCCGAGCGCTACCCGCTGCTGCGCGAACGCGCCACAGCGGTGGTGCAGCAGGCGATGGACGAGGGCCGCTACGTGAGAGCCGTTCCGCCGGAGCGGGTCGCCAACCTGCTGATCGCGGTGATCGACGGCATCCAGCTCCAGTGGCTCATCGACCGTACGGTCGACATGGAGCAGCCCTTCGACGACCTCCTCACCCTGCTGCGCGCCGGCGACGGGTAGAGCGGGCCGCAGGTCATCGAGCCGGTTCCGGCCGCCGGGCCCCGGGCTCTGCTACCGGTGGCCCGGCCCACGGCAGCTGAGCAGCACACACGGAGAACTTCCGGCGGAGTACCAGGCAGTGTCTTCACCGTGGCGTCGTTCGCCCGAAGGGCGGGCCCGGCGGTGTCTGGTGCGTGCGATCGCAGGGCGGAGGGAGGAGAGCCCGGCGGGCTGCGCCGACGACCGGCAGCGCGGCGAGCGTGCAAGCCAGGCGCCGCCGGACAGGCGGGACTTCGAGGACACTGTCCAGGAGCTGTTGCAGTAGTCCCGCCTTCCTCTCGGTCGAGCGGCGGGTCCTTCGCATCGGGCACTGGGCATACCGAGCAACCCAGTGGGGCCTGTCAGATCGTGGTCGGCAGCGCGTTTTCCAGGAGGGTCTCCGCAGCTGACCGTGCGTACCGGCCGTAGTCCGACTCGCCCAGCACCATGGCTCGGCTGGCGGCGCCGTCCGCGAGGGTCACGAGTTGCTCGGCAAGGACGGCGGGCTCGCGGCAGCCCAGTTCCGCTACCAGGTCGGTCACCAGCCGCACCATCAGCAGTTTCTGTTCACGGGCGTAGGAGTGGACCGCGTTCCGCGGGTCGGGGAACTCCGCGGCGGCGTCGATGAACGGGCACCCGCGCACGGGATCCGTGCCGGTCGGGGGCGGGTCGAACAGTGCGAGGATGCGCTCCCTGGCAGGGATGTCCTCGCGTGCCAGCACGCCCTCCAGGGTGTGTCCCCTCGAGGAGAGGTCCTTGAGGTGAGCGAGGACCAGTTCGTCCTTGGTCCTGAAGTGGGCGTAGAGGGTGCGCTTGGACACCGGCGCCCGCTCCGCGATCTGCTCCATGCCGGTCGCGTTGATCCCCTGGGCCGCGAACAGTCCGGCCGCGGCGGCCAGGATGCGCTCCCGCCCTCCGCGCCCCGGCCGCCGAGACGCCGTCGCCGTCGTGGTCATGACCTGAGTATACGTTCTCGTTTACTTCGGAGGGGACGGCTGGTTATAGTGCCACTTCAGGTAAACGATCGCGTTTACCTTGGCGATCCTGAGGAGAGTTCCATGAGCGGACCGGTCTTCACCCCGACACGTACGAGCGAGGCGCCCACAGACGGGACACAGCCGGGCCGGCGGCGAACGTCGGAGTACGCCGAGCAGCTGATCCGCGGGCGCCGCGCGACCCGCGCATTCCGTCCCGACCCGGTACCCGAGGACACTCTGCGCGAGGTCTTCTCCCTGGCCGGCACCGCGCCGTCCAATTCCAACGCGCAGCCGTGGCGGGTCGAGGTGGTCGGGGGCGCACGGCGAGACCGTCTGGCCGAAGCCCTGCGAACGGCCCACGCCGAGGGACGCGTCACGGCCGACTACCCGTACTCCGAGGACATGTACGCCCCCGTCCACCAGCAACGGCGGGCCGCGTTCGGTGCCGGTCTGTACGGAGCGCTGGGCATAGGCCCCGACGACCACCCGGCTCGTGCGGCCTACGACGCGGAAAGTCTGGGCTTCTACGGGGCCCCCCATGCCGCGTTCCTGTTCGTCACCGGCGACGGCGGGCCGCGGCTGGCCGCCGACGCCGGCGCCTACCTGCAGACGCTGCTGCTGGCCATGACCGGCTACGGCGTGGCCAGTTGCCCGCAGGGTTTGCTCAGTTTCTACGCCGACACCGTCCGCGATCAACTCGGAGTGGACGAGGGGAAACTGCTTGTGGGTATCTCCTTCGGCTACGCCGACGACAATGCGCCGGTGAACCGGATCGCGACCGGCCGGGCGGACCTGGCGGCAACCACCACATTCCACAGCTAGAGTCGGTCCCGAAGGCACTGGTCACCTCGTCCGGACGGCGAGTCTGTCGTGTCCCGTGGCCACAGCGCGGTTCTGTTTCAGCCGGTTGATCCCGCACTCCACGGTGCGGCGTTCCTTGTAGTCGTCCTTGTCGGAGGCCGAGGGCCGGCCGCCTCGGGAGCCGGGCTTCTTGCGGTTGCGTATTTGGCCGGCTTCTCCGGGCTGGCGCATCCGATCCTGCGTCTGCGCAGGTAGGAGCGGTTCGCACGGGATCGCATGCGTGCGAGCACGGGCTGGAACTGCGGGCTGTCGTGACGGTGGCCCGCAGTTCCAGCAGGGGCAGCGGCTTCTGCCCAGCCCGGTCACGAGGTGGATCCTCGTCGTCAGGCCACCACGGGAACGTCCGAGCCCGTGATCGTCCGGCTCGGTGTCGACCCCACCGGGCGGCTCACGCAACAGGTCCCCTTTCCTCGCTCCTGTCCGGCCGGGCGTGTGGACGCGCTGTTCGAACCCGCGGACGCGGTGTTGTGCACGGACGGCCCGGTCCGGTCGCTGGTGGAGCTGTCGCTGGTCGGTGGACACCGGCGGGGGCGCGGCGGGCTCTACGAAGCCCTGGCCGCAGGCCGGGTCGATGTGGCCCGGCCTGCGGCGGGCCGTGGCCGTGGCCGCGACGCCTCTGACGTGGGTGGCGGACGGCCGGTTGGTGCTCGCTGCCGACCTCGTCTGCTGGCTGCGGCCCAGCGCGCACACCTCGCCGCGGCGGATCCTGTGCCACGCCTACGGACAGGGCAAAGAGCAGCACATTCCCGTTCCCGGCCGGCCGTACTCGGTGGTCTGCGCACCCGAGACGGGTCGCAGTTCCTGGACCGCGCCGCTGGACGCACTACGTCTGGCGCCGGGTGACGACGCTGCCACTGCCACGGCTCGGCAGATGCGTGAGCCCGCCCAGCGACTGGAGGCAGCCGGGCAGTGGACGGAGAGCGATCCGGAGATCCTGACCGTGGTGGATGCCGGCTACGACGTTCCCCGCCTGGCCTTCCTTCTGAACGATCTCCCGGTGCAGGTACTGGGACGCATACGCTCGGACCGCGTCCTGCGACGAGCACCGAAGGCCTCCCGCCCCGGGCCCGGCCGGCCACCGGGAAGCAGGAACACCCGGCCCACCCCACGCCACACGTGCACACAGCCGGCAAGGCAGGCTCCGCGAAACGACGAACGAAGAAGTCAACCCACGTCCGCGCCGCACAGGTTGAAGACCAAGCTAGTCGACGTCGGCGGTGACCACGGTCCAGCCAGCAGCCTCCGGGCCGTCCAGGCGCAGGTCGAAGGCGAAGCTGAGCGGGCGGCGGCGGTGGGCGTCGCCCTGGAGAACCTGCTCGGTGCGGCGGTCGACCTGGTAGAAGACGCCGTCGGCGCGGACCGTGACGCGGAAGACGATCGGCTCCCGCGACACGAGCGAGTCCACCGTGATCGACGTGACGTCGGCGTCGCGCATCACCGTCCGGTTGACCGTGCGGACGGACGTGAAGTCGAGGCTGCCGTCGTTCATCACCCACTCCTCGATGAACTGCTCGACGGCGACCTCCAGGACCGCCTTGTCGAACCGGCCGTCGAGCACGCTCAGGTCGCCGGCCGCGGCGTCGGCGTCACCGCTCCACGACAGGTTGGTGAGCGAGAGGATGTCGCCCGCGCCCCGGACCGAGGTCTTCCCGGCCACCTCCAGCACGGCCTCCCGGGCGACCGCCTTCTGGTCCCAGCCGTCCGTCTCGATGTCGCCGGTCAGGTGGTGGGCACCCTCGGCCGCCTGCTCCACCGAGGAGACGATCCACTCGCCGGCCGGGCTCTTGCGCAGCGTCCAGTACTCGACGGGTCGCGTCGAGCCGTCCTTGCGCTCGGAGTTCGCGCCGCGGTGGCGCACCACGTAGTCGTTGAGCGTCGCGCTGATGCGGAAGGTGACGGTGTCGTTCACCTCACCGGTGCGGTTGGCGAGGTCGACCAGTTCGACCACCGGGCCCGAGACGATCTCCACCACGTTGGTCTCGCCGCGCGACTCGTAGTCGTTCAGTTCCTCGACCCATTTGCCGTAGAGCGCCGGGGACATGATCCGCTGCAAGGTGACGTGGTCGTGCGCGGTCCAGGCGCGCTGGGCGGTGGTGTACAGCCAGGCGGCCCGCTGCTTGAGCGGTTCGAGGTCGAAGGTCGCGTCCGTCTGGGCGAGTTGGTCGACCTGGGCCTCGACCTGCCGGGCGCGATCGCGTGCCTGCTCGTCGCTGCGGTGGGCCGCCCGGTCCGAGCCGGTGTTCAGGCCGCTCCCCCGCCCGGACTTCTGCCGCCGCTTGACCAGCCACACGATCAGCACGATCACGGCCACGAGCAGCAGCACGCCGAAGATCCCGCCGTCCCCGCCGGAGCTCGAACCGGAGCCGCCGACGAAACCCCCGCCGAACGACCCGTGGAAACCACCGCCGCCGCTGGACCCGTGGCTGCCGCCGCCGAAACCGTGGCTACCGCCACCACCCCGGGCGTACGCGACCGACGGGCTGCCCAACCCGACGACTCCAGCGACCACACATATCCGCAGACCGGTACGCACCCGTGTCCTCTCCGACATTCACCGACATCCCAGAAGAGCCTACAAGTCCGCCCGCGCACCTTGAACCCGCGCGCACGCATTGGCGGCGCAGCAGGGGCCGGTGCGGTGCCGGGCGCGGCCAGGTGCTGAGGAGGTGGAGGGCGTCTTCGGTGGGGGTGCCGGGGTGGCGGAGAGGACCGACGGTTGCGGACCTCGGTGATACAGATCACCGCGGACCGGCCCTGGTCCGGCAGCGTCCGCAGATGTCCGGGGCCGGAGCCCTCGACAAGGCCGGGCAGGGCCGGATCGGCGCGGAGCGACCGCCCGGGGGCCGGCTCGGGGCCGGACGGTCTGCGCACTCGGCCAGTTGCCGGCTGTTCTCGCGGCCCACCGGGCCCAGGGGTGTCGGCCCGGAGCGGGCACCGCGAATCCCCCGGCCGGCGGCCGGGCAGCAACGCCCTTCGCGGCCGTCGCCTCACTCCGCTTCGCCGGGGTCCTTCCCCGCGTGCGAGAGCCGGGCGAGGGCCGCCACGTCCTCGCGGTTGAAGGGGCTCACCGGGAAGTCCGCTATGACGTCGAGCGGGATGCCGGCGAGGAACCGTCCGACCGCGGGGTCCCGCAGCAGCCTCCCGGCCTCTCCCCCGCCCCCTGCGGACTCCTTCAGGCGCCCCAGGAGCAAGGGGCCGCCGGTGGGGTGGGCCAGCCACTCGGCGAGGGTGTGACGGCCGGTGAGTCGCGGGTGGGGGAGGTCGCCCACGATCTCCAGCGGGGCTGTGAGCCGGATGTCGCGGGAGGACGCCGCCGCCTCGACGTGGTAGGTGCCGCCCTCGACGCACCACCGGTCCGCTGCCACGCTGTGGTGGGCGAGGTCCTCGCGCCGCAGGTGCACGACCACCCTGGTGCTCTCACCGGGTTCCAGTGCGCAGCCTGCGAAGGCGCGCAGTTCACGGACCGGGCGCGCGATCCGGGAGCCGGCGGGGCCGGCGGTGTAGATCTGCACGACCTCCCGCCCCGGGCGGGCGCCGGTGTTGGTGACGGTGAGGGAGACGGTCGCCGCGGTGTCCGTGAGGCCCGTGCCGGCCCCCGGTTCGACGAGCAGGTCGGTGTAGGTGAAGACGGTGTACGACAGGCCGTGGCCGAAGGGGTAGGCGACGGCGGTGTCCCGGGCGTCGTAGCCGCGGTACCCCACGAAGACGCCCTCCCCGTAGCGGACGTGGCCTTCCTCGCCGGGGAAGGAGAGGTGGCTCGGGGAGTCCTGCAGCCGCAGGGGGATCGTCTCGGTGAGCTTCCCGGAAGGGTTGACCTGGCCGAACAGGACACGCGCGAGGGCCCCGCCGCCGGCCTGCCCCAGCAGCCACCCGTCGAGCACGGCCGGCACCGGGCCGTCCCAGGTGCTGGTGCGGACCACCCCGCCGTGGGAGAGCACCACCACCACGCGCCGGTTGACTTCCAGGACCCGGCGCAGCAGGCGGAGTTGGATGTCGGGCAGGTCCAGGTGGTCGCGGTCGAACCCCTCCGACTCCTCCTGGAGCGGGAGCCCCAGGAAGAGGACCGCCGTGTCCGCCTCCGCCGCCGCCCGCACCGCCGTCCCGGCCAGCTGCTCGCTCGTCTCCGGCGAGGTGTCCGCGGCGTCGGGCAGCGGGTAGCCGGCGGCGAAGACGACCCGGACGCCGGCGGCCAGTTCCCGCACGGCGTCCAGGGCGCTCTCCAGCCGGGTGGGGGTGACCTGGGAGCTGCCGCCGCCCTGGTAACGGGGGTTGCGGGCGAGTTCGCCGATGACGGCCACCGAGCCGGTGGTGCGGTCCAGGGGGAGGAGGTCGCCCTCGTTCTTCAGCAGGACGACGCACCGCTCCGCCGCCTCGCCGGCCAGGCGGTGGTGGGCCTGGTGCAGGCTCGCCAGGTCCGTGGTGGCCGAGGGGGCGGGCCTGCGGGCGAGCCGGGCGAGCCGCTCGACCGCACGGTCCAGGGTGGCCTCGTCGAGCTGCCCGCCGGCCACGGCCGCGGCGACCTCCTCGTCCGGACGCGGTCCCACGCCGGGCATCTGCAGGTCCAGGCCGGCGCGCAGGGCCGCGACGCGGTCGGCGACGGCGCCCCAGTCGGAGAGGACGACGCCCTCGAAACCCCACTCCCGGCGCAGTACCTCGGTCAGCAGCCACCTGTGCTCGGTCACCGGGGTGCCGTTGAGCCCGTTGTAGGCGGCCATGACGGTCCAGGGCCGCTCCCGCCGCACGATGCGTTCGAAGGCGCGCAGGTAGATCTCCCGCAGCGGGCGTGCGTCGACGTCGGCGCTGACCCGCATCCGGTCGGTCTCCTGGTTGTTGACGGCGTAGTGCTTCAGGCAGGCTCCGACGCCCGCGCTCTGGAGTCCGCGCACCATGGCGCCGCCGAACTCCGCGGAGACCAGCGGGTCCTCGGAGAAGTACTCGAAGTTCCGGCCGCACAGCGGTGAACGCTTGATGTTGACACCGGGTCCCAGCACCACCCGGACGCCGTGGGCGGCAGCCTCGGCGCCGATGGCCGCGCCGACCCGTCGCGCCAGGTCCAGGTCCCAGCCGGCGGCGAGCGCCACGGCGGGCGGGAAGCAGGTGGCGGGCCCGGTGCTGCGCAGGTCGGCCTGGCTGCCGTCCGGCGCCGGCAGCCGCAGGCCGTGGGGCCCGTCGGCCATCAGGAGGGAGGGGACACCGGCGGCCGCGGCCTCCTTGGTGGAGAAGTCGTTGCGGCCGCTGGTGAGGGCGGCCTTCTCGGCGAGGGGCAGCGCCGTGGGTGCGAGGGTGTCGCCGTCGGCAGTCATCTGTCTCCTACCGGACCTTCCTGACGAAGAGCACGGCCACGCCGCCGGCCACGGCGAGGACGGCTCCGAGGGGGAACAGCACGGTGTAGCCGCCGGTGGCGGTGATCAGCGCGCCGGCGACGAAGGGGCTGACGCTCTGCGGCAGGCTCCAGGACAGGTTGATCACACCCAGGTCCTTGCCGTAACCGGCCCTGGTCGGCAGCACCTCGGTCATGAGGGCGGAGTCGACGGAACCGAAGATGCCGTAGCCGATGCCGCCGACGACGTTGCTCAACAGGACGCCGGCGACGGTGGGCCACACCATCGGTATCAGCAGCCCCAACGCGAACACGTAGGAGGAGAGCTGGACGAAGACCCTGCGGCGTCCCAGACGGTCGGAGAGCGGACCGCCCACCGCGCCGAACACCAGCACCGAGGTGAAAGTGACGACGCTGGTCAGCGGCACGTAGCCCACGGCGCGGTCCCCGAGCCCGATGTAGTCCTGGAGGATGTAGAGCTGGTAGCTGTTGGTCAGGAAGTAGCCGGTCAGCAGCAGGAAGCGGCTGGCGAACACCCAGCCGAAGTCCGGGTTCCGACGCGGGTTGACCCAGTAGCTGCCGATGAGGGCCCGCCAGGAGAAGTCCTCCCGCGGCGGCTGCGGCTGGGCGCTCTCGCGGCTGAGCACGACGAAGGCGAGCATGACGACGAGCATGACGAGCGCCACCGACCAGTAGCCCAGGATCAGGTGAGAGTGCGTCGCTGAGGCCAGGAGCTGGCCGAGGAGTCCGCCCAGGCTCTGTCCGACCGCGGCGAGCGAGGCGAACAGGCCGCGGCGCGCGGTGGGGACCCGGTCGGGCATCAGCGCGCTCATGGGCAGCTGGGCCGAGTTCACGGTGAGCACGACGACGAGGTAGACCACGAGCAGCAGGCCCACGGACTGGACGTAGCCCATCACCGCGACCGCGGCGGCGCCGAGCACGGAGCCGGCCAGTATCCACGGCGAGCGCCGGCCCCACCGGGTGCGGGTGTTGTCCGAGAGGCGCCCCACCACCGGCTGGACCAGCAGGGTCGTGAACGCCGCGGCACCGGTGATCAGGCCGAGGCTGTGCACCTTCCCGGCCGGGTCGATCCTCGCGACCTGCAGGGCCACCAGGACGCCGGCGAGCGCCGCCCACATGAAGGGGAAGGCGGCGTTGCCCGGGAGCCAGGCCCAGGCCAGGCGGCGCAGTGCGGCGGACGGGGCGGGGAGCTGGGCCTCCTGCTCCCCCGAGGCGCCGGCCTCCCGCCCGGGATGCGCGGCGGGAAGGGGAGCGGGCGCGCCCCCGGCGGGGTTCACGGGCGGCGGTGGAACAGGCTCTGAGGATGCTGCGACCACCGTGAACTCCGATCGGAGGGGGACGAGAACGCGGAAACCGTAAGTTGATCGGTTTTCACTGTCAAGACTTCCCACACCCACCCTGACGCCGCGAACTCCCCGCCGCGCGACCCATTGACGGCCAAAACCGTTCACCGTACGTTTTTCGCGCCGGGCCGGACCTCGCCACCGGGGCGAGCACCCCCGCACTCCCCCGAAGGAACGCCGATGCGACGACGCCTCCCCGTCTCCCGCCCCGCCTCCACCGTCCACCGCGCCGCGGTCCGCTGCGGCCTCGCGTTCTGCGTCGCCGCCCTGACCTGGGCCGGCACGGCACCGGCACCCCGGGCCGCGACCGTGCCCGGCGGCGCGCGCTACGTCGCACTCGGCGACTCCTACAGCTCCGGCCCGAAGATCCCCACCCAGGTGGACACCGAGTGCGGCCGGTCCAACTCCAACTACCCTTCCCTGGTGGCGCGTTTTCTTGGCGCCGCCTCGTTCACCGACGTCACCTGCGCCGGCGCGGACACCGCCGACATGACCGCGGCGCAGGGCTCGGTGCCGCCGCAACTGGACGCCCTGAGCCCCGACACGACCCTGGTCACCCTCGGGATCGGCGGCAACGACCTCGACCTGACGTCCCTGTTCGGCCGCTGCTTCGTGCTCGGCCTCGCGGTGCCCTACGGCTCACCGTGCAAGGCGAGCTTCACGCCGCTGGGTGTCGACCAGATCGCCGCGCGGATCGACGGGGTGGCCCCTCGCATCGACTCGGTGCTCGCGCAGATCCACGCACGCTCCCCGCGGGCCCGGGTCCTGGTGGTGGGCTACCCCGACATCCTCCCCGGTGACGGCACCACCTGCCACGACCAGGTGCCGCTGGCCAGTGGTGACGTGCCCTGGGTCGACCAGGAGGAGCGGTACCTGGACACCGTGCTCGCCACCCGGGCCGCCGCCGGGGGCGCGACCTACGTCGACACCTACACCGGGTCCGTGGGGCACGACGTCTGCAAGGCCGACGGGGTGCGGTGGATCGAGCCGAAGGACACCGCCACGGCGACGGGGCTGCACCCGGACGCGGCGGGCCACCAGGCCATGGCCCGGGCGGTGGAGCGGGCACTGGGGGACTGAGAGGCGGGCGGACCCTGCCAGTTGCGGGCGCAGGCCCCGGCCGGCGGGCCGGAAGAGACCGGCTGCACCCGCGCCGCGGCGCCGGTAGGTGAACGGCGTGTGGCGCCGTGTGACGCCGCATGGCGATCGTGTTGCGGCACCCGCTGGGGTCTGTCGCTGCCGCGGCGCGGCTGCGTAACGTCGTGATCGCCACCTCCGCCGTGTGCCCGAGTGGTGAGGGAACCGCCTGCAAAGCGGTGCACGCCGGTTCGAATCCGGTCACGGCGTCCGAAGGGGGCCGGCCTCCTTGAGAGGAGACCGGCCCCCGTTCTCACGGCCCGCCGGCCGCCGCGTTCAGGCGACCCGGCGGCCGGCGACTCTCACCACGCCACCGGCAGTTCGTGCGCACCGTAGATCACCATGTCGCTGCGCATCGGCACCTCCTCGGGTGCGACGGCCAGCCGCAGGTGAGGGAAGCGGCGCAGCAGTCCCCGGTACCCGGCGGCCAGTTCGATCCGGGCGAGGTGCTGGCCCAGACACTGGTGGATGCCGTAGCCGAACGCCAGATGGCTGCTGCGGCCCCGGCCGACGTCCAGGGTCTGCGGGTCCTCGACGAGCGCCGGGTCGCGGTTGGCCGCGGGAACGGACACCGCGACCGACTCTCCGGCCCGCACGGTCACCTCGCCGATGGTCACGTCCTCCAGCGCGATCCGCACCGGGAAGGCGTTGACGATGCTGAGGTAGCGCAGCAACTCCTCGACCGCGCCGGGGACGAGGGAGTCGTCCTCGCGCAGCCGGCGCATCTGCTCCGGCTGCTGGAGCAGGGTGAAGGTGCCCAGGCTCAGCATGTTGGTGGTGGTCTCGTGGCCGGCGACCAGCAGGAGCCGCGAAACGCCGACGATCTCCTCGTCGGAGAGGTCGGTGCTGGTGGCGAGGGTGGAGATCAGGTCGTCCTGCGGGTGACTGCGCCGCGCCTCGACGAGGGAGGTCATGAAGGCGTCGAGCGTCTCGACGGCCTTCTCCAGAACCCCGGGGTCGACGTCCTGGCGCAGCAGGTCGGCGCTGGCCTGCTGGAAGGTGGCGCGCTCCGCGTAGGGCACCCCGAGCATCTCGCAGATCACCAGCGACGGAATGGGCAGCGCGTAGTGGTGCACCAGGTCGGCGGGCTGCCCGGCCTCCTCCAGCGCGTCCAGGCACTGCGCCACTATCTCGTCCACGCGCGGTTCGAGGGCCCGGATGCGGCGGACGGTGAAGTACCGGGTGAGCTGGCTCCGGTAGCGGGTGTGCTTGGGGGCGTCCATGGTCAGGAACGCCCCGGGCCGGTCGACGGACTTCTTCCGCAGCTCCGGCGAGATGACGCGGATCGTGTCGTCGCCCCGCCAGCGTTCGGCGCTCAGTGCGGGGTGCTGCAGCACCTCCCGTGCCTCGCGGTAGCCGGTGACCAGCCATCCGGTGCTGCCGCCGGCGAAGCGCAGCGGGCTGACCGGGGGGCCGGTGAGCAGGGAGGGCTGGGGGTCCACGAAGTCCGCACGCTCCCGGGGGTAGCGGGGCAGGGAATCGGGCTCGGTCGAGGTCGTGCTCATTGCCTTCTCCTCCATGACCGTCAGTGTCGGGGAGCCGGAGGAGGCGGACGCACAGGGCCGGGGCTGTGCACCCACCTCAAGAGGACCCCTGTTGGTAGGGAAACCTATCGGTAGGGTTCCCTACCAACAAGGGCACTTTCCGCCACTCGTCGTCTACCGTGGTCACCGTCGCTGCCGGGGCCCCGAGGAGGTTGGTCACCAATGCCGCCAAGGCGCTCGGAGACAGTGGAGTCGTTGCTCGCCGGAGCGGAACGCGCGTTCGCGGACCGGGGTTTCCACGGGGCGTCGATCGGCTACATCTGCCAGTGCGCGGGCCGGACGACGGGCGCCTTCTACTCCAACTACGACAGCAAGATGAAGCTCTTCCTCGACGTCTACGAGCGGCACACCGACCGCACCGCCGCATTGATCGCTGACCGTCTGGCCGACGTGGACACCGACGGCGACCTCGCGCGGCAACTCGCCGACCGGCTCACCGACATCGTCGGCGAGGGCATCGACGAGCGGTGGATCTCCCTCGCCGTGGAGTTCCGCCTCACCGCCCTGCGCGACGGCGCGGTCGCCGCCGCCCTGATCGAGCGCGAGGACCGGTTCGCCGAGCACGTCGGGGAGATGCTGGAGGCGCTGTTCCGCCGGGCCGGGCACCGGCCGACCCTGGAAGGGCACGAGATGGTGGCCCTGCTGGTGGCGATGACCCGGGGCATCAGTCTCGACCGCGGCGTCCGGCGCAGTGGCCACGGCCCCGCAGCCCTGCGCTCGGGTACGGTCACCACCACCCTGGAGGCCCTGTTCGCCCACACCGGGGCGGTCGCCGGCGACCGGTGAGGCACCACGGCGGCCACCGGACCGGCGCCCGGCCGGACGCACCGTCGGGGGGGACGCGCCGAAGCCGGCCCGGAGCCGCCCAGTAGGTGGGTCGGTTCCCCGCACGGAAGCAGCCGTCACCCCTTCGGCCGAATGTCGTTGGTGCTGGCACCGACCGGCCTTTCGGGCATGGGGAGGGGAACTCGCCCCCTTCGACGCGGTGGCCTCCACCATCCGAGGTGAACACCCGGTCCGCTGTGGCATCCGGACCGCACGAACCCGGCCGAGCAGGTACGGATGCCGCACCTGCCGGAGGAGCACGACAGTGAGTCCAACCGGCTGAAGCAGACCGCCCCGCTCACACCGTGGCCCGGGCCGGCGATCCGACGGCGCTGCCGTGGGCACGGGGTCTGTGCCGGTCCCTGTGAGCCCCCGCCGTAGTGCGGAGGGACACCGCGCTCTTCTGCCGGCGGCAGAACAGCAGCCGGACCGGGCTCGGAGATCACTACAGTCCGGTCTCATGACGACGATTACGACGCGTACGGTCGAGTACCCGGCCGACGGTCTGACGATGGCCGGGCACCTCGCGCTCCCGGCCGGTGCCGACCGCCGGCCCGCGGTGCTGCTCGGACCGGAGGGCACGGGACTCAGCGACGTCGAGCGCCGCCGGGCAGACGCTCTCGCCGAACTGGGTTACGTGGCGCTCGCCTTCGACCTTCACGGCGGGCGCTATCTCGACGACCCCGAGGAGATGCTGGCCCGGTGCATGCCACTGCTCGCCGATCCCGACCGCATGCGGGACATCGGCCATGCCGCGCTCGACGTGTTGCGCACCGCACCGCGGACCGACCCCGACCGGATCGCCGCCGTCGGCTACGGCACCGGGGGCGCCATCGCGCTGGAACTCGGGCGCGACGGCGCCGACCTGCGCGCGATCGGGACAGTCAACGCGCTGACCACGGGTCGACCGGGTGAGGCGGCACGCATTCGCTGCCCGGTGTGGGCAGGGGTCGGGTCGGAAGACCCGATCATGCCGCCTGCGCAACGGAACGCGTTCACCGCTGAGATGCAGGCCGCGGGCGTCGACTGGCGCCTCACGGTCTACGGCGGCGCCCTGCACGCCTTCCACCACCCGCCGGTCGACCACACCGTGCGTCCCGGCGTCGGCCACCACCCACGGCACGCGCAGCGAGCCTGGCGCGACGTCGTCGACCTGCTCGCCGAGTGCCTGCCCGTGACGGAGGATCCGGAACACGGCCCAGGTCAGCAGGGTGGCGCCGGGCACTGACTTTCCCCGCGTCAAGTCCGCACAACCCGACCGCATGCGGGCGGATGCGTGCCCGGAAACCGGCCGTGGCCCGGCTCTCCACCGCCGCGTCGAGGAATCTCCGAGAAGAGAAACCCGGCTGCCGGCCAACCCCCTCGCCTCATCCGGCGACATCGAGGACCTGCACGGCTGGCCCCTGCACCGGCTCCGGCACCGTGCCTTGAGCTCCGGCACAGTGCCTTGACGCACGACGCGGAAGACGGCAACTCCACCCCGATGTCGCCGGCCCGCTCCCGCCACCCTCCGTCCGGTCCCTGGAGCCGTACGCAGGGCCCGGCGTCGACTCGGTCTCGGCACGTCGCCGAACGCGCCCCCGTGGCACTCCGCCGCACGTAAGCAGAGCAGGGCTTCGCCCTCGTCCCGCTGCCCTGGGGCGCGTGTCCCGGTCACCTCTCATCGGCGATCCCCGGCCCTGCGCAGGGCCCGCCCCGCGCATGTGCGAACCGCGTCAACACCCGCGCTGGAGGCCCTCCGCAGGACGGCAGGACCGAGTAAGGGCGGCTTTCTGGCTTGCCTCGGCGCCATCTGCGGAGGGCGGGGTGACGGTCCTTTGTTGCGACCCCGTGAAATGCCGCGCCTCCCGACGCCCCGGGTGCGTGCTTGCGCGAGCAGCTCCGCGGCAGGTGTTGTCCACACCCGCCCCGAGCCGCGTCACCGCAGGTCACGAGGCCGGACCGGGCACCTGTACGGGGCGGCCCGTGGACCGCGGGACGGCGTCCCCCATCCCTCGCGCCGCCTGAGGCGGCGCCCTGAAGGCGCCTTGACTGCGCCTCGGGCCCACTGTCAGGCTCCACGTCATGTCCGCGACCACTCGTCTTGTGCCGCGGCTCCACGTGGACCTCGGGCGCCTCTCCTCGGCCGCGTGTACGGGCCGCCGCTGCGCCGCCTGCTGCGCCTGACCCGCCTCAAGGCCCCGGCTGCGCCGTGACGCTGCCGCAGCCGGCCGGCGCACGCTCCCGCCTGCCGACGGCCACCCCGCCGGGGACCCGGCCTCCACTGTCCGCTCCCCTCGCCGGCGTGCGCCCGTCGGTTCCGCGTCCCCGCACCGGCAGCTGCCGGCAGCCACTCCTGATCCCCCTGGGGGCCGCTGCCGCCCCCGAGCCGCCCTCCGGCATCGCCTGGGGCTTCTCGAGAGCCGCCTGAGGCACGCGAGCAAGGCACCTCACTCGCACACACCGGGCCTGGCCCGGTCTCCGCCCGTCCCGCCCCGAACCACGGGAGTCACGCCATGTCCCCGCACCCGTCCACCACCGTGCAGGCACCCTCGCCCGACGACCTCCCCGTACCGCAGCCGCCACCGCCGGACGGTGACGGCCGGGCCGGGCCGGTGCTGGAGGCAGTCCGGCCGTCCACCCGGCGACGCGTCCGCCTGCCGCGCCGGCTGCGCCGGACCGCGGGACCGGTACTGCTGCTGGCGGTCTGGCAGTTGCTGGGCACCACGGGGTTCCTGCCCGAGGACGTCCTCGCCTCCCCCGAAACCGTGGCCACCACAGGCGCCGGCATGGTCAGCGACGGCACCCTTCCCTCGGCCATGCTGGTCTCGCTGCAACGGGTCGCCCTGGGGCTGCTGTTCGGCGGTGTCGCCGGGGTGGGCCTGGCACTGGTGTCGGGGCTCTCCCGTCTGGGCGAGGACCTGGTCGACTCCACCGTGCACATGCTGCGGTCCGTGCCCTGGGTGGGCGTCATCCCGCTCCTCATCATCTGGCTGGGTATCGGTGAGGCGCCCAAGGTGGCGCTCATCGCGCTGGGCGTCGCGTTCCACCTCTACCTCAACGTCCATGCCGGCATCCGCGGGGTGGACCCCGACCTGATCGACGCGGGCGGCGCGCTGGGCCTGCGGCGCCGGGGCCTCATCCGGCACGTCGTCCTGCCCGGTGCGCTGCCGAACGCCATGACGGGCCTGCGGTACTCCCTCGCCACGGCGTGGCTGGCCCTGGTCTTCGGCGAACAGGTCAACGCCGACGACGGTCTGGGCTTCCTGATGAACCAGGCCCGCGAGTTCTTCCGCACCGACGTCATCGTGGTCTGCCTCGTCGTCTACGCCCTGCTCGGCCTGGTGGCCGACCTCCTCGTCCGCACCCTGGAAAGGTTTTTCCTGCAATGGCGACCGACCTTCACCGGAAGGTGACCACACCCACGGGTCCGGCACCCGACGGCCGTGACGCGGTGGTCGTACGCGGTCTCAGCCGCCGCTTCGAAGGCCGGACGGTGATCGGCGGGCTCGACCTGACCGTCCGCGACGGGGAGTTCGTGGCACTGCTCGGCCGCAGCGGCTGCGGCAAGTCGACCCTGTTGCGCATCCTGGCGGGTCTGGACCGGGACATCGCGGGCGAGGTGCGGGTTCCGGTCGAGCGGGCCGTCGCGTTCCAGGCCCCGCGGCTGATGCCGTGGAAGCGGGTGTGGCGCAACGTGCTGCTCGGCCTGCCCGGGGCGCCCGGACGCGATCGGGCGCTGGACGCGCTGAAGGAGGTGGGGCTCGGGCACCGCGCCGACGCCTGGCCCAGGACGCTCTCCGGCGGTGAGGCCCAACGCGCCTCACTGGCCCGGGCACTGGTGCGAGAGCCCAGGCTGCTGCTGCTGGACGAGCCGTTCGGCGCGCTGGACGCGCTCACCCGGCTGCGCGCCCAGGCCCAGGTCGCCGACCTGTGGCGGCGGCGGCGCTGCACCGTGCTGCTGGTGACCCACGACGTGGCGGAGGCCCTGCTGCTCGCCGACCGGGTCCTGGTCATGGACAAGGGCGTCATCGCCCACGAGGTGACGGTGGGACTCGACCGGCCGCGGGACGTCTCCGATCCCCGCTTCAGCGCCCTGCGCACCTCCCTCCTGGAGCGGCTCGGGGTCGAGGCCGCCGTATGACCGCCCCTGGGAACGGACGTCCCGTGAAACCTGCCCGCCTCCTGCCGGCACTCGCCCTTCCGCTCGCCCTGCTGCTGTCCGCCTGCCACCCCTCCCCCGGCGCAGCGGGCGGGGCCGGGGGTGACAGCGACGGCAAGGGCTCCGTCACCCTCCACGTGGGTGACCAGAAGGGCAACTCCGAGGCGGTGCTGCGTGCGGCCGGAGAGCTGAAGAACCTGCCGTACCGGATCAGGTGGTCCACGTTCACCTCCGGTCCACCGCTGCTGGAGGCCGTGAACGCGGGGGCCGTCGACATCGGTGCGGTGGGCGACACCCCGCCCGTCTTCGCCGGTGCGGCGGGTTCAAGAATCCGTGTGGTCGGCGCGTCCCGCTCCTCCGCCGCCGGCGAGGCCGTCGTGGTGAAGAAGGGCTCCGGCCTCCACGGCCCCGCCGACCTCAGGGGCCACACCGTGGCGGTGGCCCAGGGCAGCTCCGCCCACTACATGCTGCTCGCCTCGCTCGCCCGGGCCGGGCTGAGCACCAAGGACGTCCGGGTGACCTACCTCCAACCGGCCGACGCACTGGCCGCGTTCAGCCGGGGAAAGGTCGATGCCTGGGCCACCTGGGACCCGTACACCTCGCAGGCCCTGGGTTCCGGCGCACGGGTGCTGACCACGGGGCAGGGCGTGGTGGACGGCCTCAGCTTCCAGGTGGCCGCGCCCGCCGCCCTGTCCGACGACGGCAGGGGCGCGGCGGTCCGTGACTACCTCACCCGGCTGCGGCGGGCCCAGGCGTGGGTCCACCGCCACCCGCGGACCTGGGCCGAGGTGTGGTCCCGGGAGACGGGTCTGCCGCAGGACGTCGCGCTGGCCGCCGTGCACCGCACCCGGGGCACCGCGGTCGCGGTCGCGGTGGACGACGCCGCCGTGGACTCCGAACAGCGCATCGTGACCACCTTCGCCCGGCTGCGGCTGATCCCCCACTCCTTCGACTTCGCCGTTATCGTCGACGACCGGTACAACCAGGGCCTGCCGCCCTCCGGCACCGCTCCCCTGCGCTATCGGAAGGGCGAGTGACATGGTCCGGCATTCGTACCGGTCCCCGCCCACCCCGAGCGACGGCCGCGCCCTCGTCCACCGGTACGCCCACTCGGCCGGCCGGGGCCGGCGCGGCCGGACCACGCCGGCCGGTGGAGTGCGGGCCCCGGTTCCGGTGACCGGCGGACGCTGACCGGCCGTTCACCCTCCCGGCCGCGGGACGGCCGACCCCTCACCCACCCCCCTTCCGCGTCCGCCACTCGACCACCCCTCGTACTTCCCCCAGGAGTTCCCATGGCCACCGTCCTCGCCCTCTCCGGAAGCCCGTCGCCCACCTCCCGCACCGCGGCACTGGTCGGACACGTCTCTGCCCGCCTCCGTGACGTCGGCCACGAGGTCCGCCACCTCGCGCTGCGCGAGCTGCCACCGGGACCGCTGCTCGCGGCCGACACCTCCCACCCGGCCATCTGGGAGGCTGTCGAGGCGGTGACCGCCGCAGACGCCCTCGTGGTGGGCACCCCCGTCTACAAGGCGGCCTACAGCGGCCTGCTGAAGTCCTTCCTGGACCTGCTGCCGCAGACGGCGCTGGCCGGCAGGACGGTGTTGCCGCTGGCGACGGGCGGCACGCCCGCACACGTCCTCGTCCTCGACTACGCGCTGCGTCCCGTCCTCACCTCGCTCGGCACGGACGCGGTGCTGCGGGGCTGGTTCGTCCTCGACCGTGACGTGACCCGCACCCCGGAGGGGTCGACGCTCCTCAGCCCGGAGGCCGACCGAGGGGTGGGGGCTGCGGTGGACCGGCTGACGGCCGCGCTGCGCGACACGGACTCCCCCGCGGCCGTGCGGCTCGCCGCGGTCTGAGGGGTCCTTGCCATATGAGCGTCCGATGAGGTCGCGTGGTCTGGTGCCGTGCATCGCAAGGCGCCGGAGAGTCCTCGTAGCGGAGCTACCAGGGCTTTTCGGCAACGCCGCGAGATACGGTGCCAGACCACGCGGCCCGGGCGGGCATATGGCAAGGACCCCTGAGGGGCCGGGGCGCGTTCACCGGGTCCGCGCCTCGCCCGGCAGGGCCTGCGCCGGTCCCGTCCCGGGCGGCCGGACCGGGCCCGAGACGGATCGGGGGCCGGCGGCTCAGCGGAAGCGGGCTGCCAGTTCCACGCGGGAGCGCACCCCGAGGCGGCTGAAGATGTTGCGCAGGTGGTACTCGACGGTGCGGGTGCTGAGCACCAGGTGGGCGGCGATCTCCCGGTTCGTCGCCCCCTGGGCCACCAGACGGGAGATCCGGGTCTGCTGGGCGGTCAGTTCGGTGCCGGCAGCGGCCGGGGTGGCGGGGCCGACGCTGTCACCCGCGGCCCGGAGTTCGGCGGTGGTCTGCTCGATCCAGGCGCCGGCCTCGAACTGCCGGAAGACCGTCAGTGCGTCGCGCAGCAGCCCGCGGGCGGCGGCCGGTCTGCGTGCCCGCCGCAGCCGGTGGGCGTAGAACAGTTCGGTCTTGGCCAGCTCCAGTGGGGTGTGGGACTCCTGGTGCAGTCGCAGGGCCTCGCGGAAGTGCTCCTCGGCGGTGCCGACGTCCCCGGCGAGCAGCCCGTGGCATCGCTGCACCAGGGCGAGCCGGGTGGCGCTGCCGGAGCTCGCCGCCCAGTTCTGGAAGGCGTGCAGGGCCCCATCGGCCCGGCCGCGCTGGTCGCAGCGGGCGGCGGCCTCCACGAAGTGCGGCGTCGCCAGGGCCCTGATGGCGAGGTTCCGCTGTCCCACACCGGTGGTCATGTGGCCGAAGCGCCCCAGCGCGTCGGCGGGGCGGTCCTCGACGAGGTCGATGCAGGCCGAGGCCCAGCAGGTGAAGGCCGCCGGGCGGCCGAGCTCCCGCGCGGCGACCTGGCGTGCCGCCGTCGTCACCCGCAGCGCGGCGGAGGCCCTGTCCCCCTGGAGTGCCGCCAGCAGTGCCAGGACGGCCAGGTGGTCGACGGCCACGTTGCGCTGTCCCGTCGACTCCGCGAGCCGCAGGCCCTCCAGGGCGCTCGCCTCCGCCGCCGCGTACCGGTCCAGCATCAGGGCGGACAGCGCCTGGTAGACCAGCGCGCCGGGCACGAGGGCGACGGTGCCCGCCTGCCGCGCCTCGTGCACCGCCGCGACCGCCAGGGCGTGGGCGCGCGCGGCCTCGCCCAGCACGTAGGCGGCGTGGCTCGCCCAGGTAAGCGGCTCCGGCTCGCGGAGGGAGCCGGCGAGCCGGACCACGTTGCGCAGGGCTCGGGTGGCCTCCGCGTGCCGGCCGTGGAAGGTCGCGGCCATCCCCACCAGGTGGTCGGACATCAGACGCACCCGCGGCGGGTCGTCGGGCCGCCGCTCCCCCTTCACCCGTTCGGCCAGCCGGAAGAAGGTGCGGAAGTCACCGGCGAGATAACTGGCCTCCCCGGCCAGCAGGAACGCCCGTGCGGCTGAGGCACGTTGCCCGGGCGGGAAGAGCGCAGCCGCAGTGGTCAGCGAGCGGGATGCAGCGGCGGGTACCCCGTCCCGCAGGGCGTCCTCTCCCTCCACCAGCATCCGCAGGCCCGCGGTGGCCGTGGCGCGGCACCGCGGCGCCACGCGGCGCAGCAGGCTCCGGGAGTGGACCGGCTGTCCGGCCGCCAGTCTGTCGGCCGCGGCCGTGACCAGCCACCGCTGGGAGGTCTCGTGGAGCGCGGTGACCTCCGCAGCGTGTTCCAACACCGAGGCCGCGGTGCCCGGAGCACCGTCCGCCCGAGCGGCGGCGGTGGCCTCGTCCACCTCCCTCACCAGGTCACCGGTGGTCTCCTCGCTCGCCGCGAGCAGGTGCAGGGCGCGCAGCAGGCGCGCGGAGCCCGGGTCCAGTACCTGGCTGAGGGCGTCGTGCACCGCCTGGCGGTCGGCCAGCGGCAGGTCGGCGAGGAGGCCGGCGCGCAGCAGCCGGCCGGGCACCTCGACGGTCCCTCCCTCCACGCCGGTCACCAGTCCCGAGGCAAGCGCCTCGTCGAGCGCCGCCGGCCCGGCTCCCATCCTGTGCCCGGCGGCCTTCAGCAGCGGCACGGTGAGCCCCTCGCCGAGCAGGGCGAGCCAGACGACGGCCCGGGCGTGCGGGGTCAGGGACTGTAAGCGTCTTCGGTGGTGTGCCCGCAGGCGACTGGTGCCGGGCAGGGCCTGGGGGACGGCTGCGGGGGCGCGGCCCGCCAGGGCGGCCAGTTCGGTGAGGGCGAGCGGGTTGCCGCCGGCGAGGTCGGCCAGACCGGCCAGGACCAGGGGGTCGGCGCGGACCCTGGCCGCCAGTAACTCCGTCGCGGCGGCGGGCGTCAGGGGCGCCAGCCCCACCGTGGGCAGGCCCTCCAGCGCCGTCACCGCCGGGCCGCCCGGCTCGGTGGCGAGCAGCATCAGCACCGGCAGGTCCGTGAGACGGCGTGCCGCGACGGCCAGGACGCGCAGCGAGGCGTCGTCCACCTGGTGGGCGTCGTCCACACTCCACACCAGCGGCCGGTTCCGGGTGGCGCGGGCGAACAGGTGCAGCAGCGCGAGCGCCGCGCCGAACTCCCCGGCCTGGGGCGGCCGCCCGGCGAGCACCTCGTGCAGCGGTGCGGCCGCGGACCGCGGC
Source organism: Streptomyces sp. NPDC059740 (assembly GCF_042733155.1). Taxonomy (NCBI): domain Bacteria; kingdom Bacillati; phylum Actinomycetota; class Actinomycetes; order Kitasatosporales; family Streptomycetaceae; genus Streptomyces; species Streptomyces sp. NPDC059740. The sequence continues at coordinate 70,392 of NZ_JBHWGP010000028.1, forward strand.
AGGTCGGGCAGGTGGCTGCGCAGGGGCAGCAGCAGCCGGTGGAGGGCGGCCAGCGGGAGGTCCCGCTCCGGGGCGGCGCCGGTGATGGCGCAGCGGAGGGCGTCGCCCGCCGCGTCCGCCGCCCGGGCGAGCAGGGTCGACTTGCCCATGCCGGCCTCGCCCACCACCACCACCGCGGTTCCGTTGCCGGCCCTCGCGGCGGCCACCGCGTCCGTGACCGCCCTGGTCTCGCGCCGCCGTCCGGGGAGCGGGCGGGCGGTGGCTCTGCGACCCGGTTCAGCCGTCATGCCGCCAGTGTGACGCCGGCATCAACGGAAGGGGAAGAGCACCATCCTGTTGCGGGCATGACAGATTCAGGTGACCGGTGATTCCACCGGTGCGCCCGTCCCGGCGGAACTCCAGACTCCTCACACCACCCACACGACAGGAGCCTTTCCATGAGACGGCTTTGCGCCCTCCTTCTCACCGCGCTCACCACCCTGGGCCTGACGGTGCTCGCCCAGCCCGCCGGCGCCGCCACCACCCACACCCCCGTCGTCTTCGTCCACGGGTACACGGGCAGCGCCGCCAACTGGGCGACCGCCGAGACGGTGTTCCTCGCAGGCGGCTACTCCAGCAACGAGCTGTACGCCTACGAGTACAACTGGAGCCAGTCCAACAAGACCAGCGCGGCGGGACTGGCCGACTACGTCCAGCAGGTCCTGGCCAGGACGGGGGCCTCACAGGTCGACATCGTCAACCACTCGATGGGCGGCCTGGTCAGCGACTGGTACGTCAAACAGCTCGGCGGTCAGCCCTACGTCCGCCACCTCGCCTCGATCGCGGGTGCCAACCACGGCACCACCTACGCCGGCGCCTGCCTGACGAACGCCTCCTGCGTCGAGATGTACCCCGGGTCGAGTTTCCTCAGGACGCTCAACACCGGTGACGAGACGCCGGGGGACACCCGCTACGCCACCTGGTACTCGCCCTGCGACGGGGTGATCCTCCCCTACGACAGCACCAAGCTCGACGGTGCCACCAACAACCTCGTGGCCTGCCAGACCCACATCGGCTACCTCACCGACACCCTCACCCTCGGTGCCGTGGAGCGGTTCCTCAACAGCTGACCCTCCCTCCCCGGGTGGCCCGCCCGTCCCCTCCGCCGGGCCACCCGGGGAAGGAGCCCCGGCACGAGAAGCACCCAGGCCCGCCCCCTGTGGAAGGGGCGGGCCTGGCAGGTGGAGGCGGTGCGATCACTCCTCGGTGAGCATCGCGGTGCGCAGCTTGGTCAGGCAGCGGGAGAGCAGGCGCGAGACGTGCATCTGCGAGACCCCCAGCTCCTTGCCGATCTCGGACTGCGTCATCTCCTGGCCGAAGCGCAGCTCCAGGATGTGGCGTTCGCGGTCGTCCAGGACACCCAGCGCCGGCTTGAGCGCGTGCAGGTTCTCGACCAGGTCCATCTCGGCGTCCGCCTCGCCGATGAAGTCGGCGAGCGAGCCGTCGTCCTCGTCGTCGCCGAAGGTGGCGTCGAGCGAGGAGGCGTTGTAGCCGTTCGCCGCGACCTGGCCCTCGAGGACCTCCTCCTCGCTGATACCGAGGTGCTCGGCCAGCTCCGCGACCTTGGGGCTGCGGCCCAGGTCGGTGGTGAGCCGCTCGGTGGCGCGGGCGAGGTCCACCCGCAGTTCCTGGAGGCGGCGGGGCACCCGCACGTCCCAGGTGGTGTCGCGGAAGAACCGCTTGATCTCGCCCGTGATGTAGGGGATGGCGAGGGTGGTGAACTCCACCTCGCGCTCCAGGTCGAAGCGGTCGATCGCCTTGATGAGGCCGATCGTGCCGACCTGGACGATGTCCTCCATCTCGTCACCGCGGCTGCGGAACCGGGCCGCCGCGTAACGCACCAGCGAGAGGTTGATCTCGACGAGGGTGTTGCGCACGTACTGGTACTCGTGCGTGCCCTCCTCCAGCGCGGCCAGCCGCCCGAAGAACATGCGGGTCAGTTCCCGCGCGTCCTTGGGCGCGACCGCCGCCGGGTCGTCGATCTCCGGCAGGTCGGCCAGACCCGCGGCCTCGGTCTCGGCCGGGACCGGAGCCACCTCGGGCAGGTCGGTGGCGCCGAGGAGGTCGGTGCCGGCGGCGGCCTGTGCGGTAGTGGCGCCCATGAGGTGCCTCCCAAGATCGTTGTGCGGACTGCTGACGGCACTCCCCCGTGTGCCCGGGCTTCTGTACCTCATACTCCCTAAAACATGTGTCTCACGTCACAGTTGACATCACCGGGCGATCGGGCGCCACCCCCCACTCTGACACGGGCGCACCGGGGCGGGTGGCCCCCACCCCGGTGCACTGCGGGCCCACCCCCGGGCAGCCGGCCGGCCGGCGGACGCGACGCCCCGTCAGGGCGAGGACTCAGCCCTCCCCGCCTCCCCCTTCCCGCGCGCTGAGGAGCGTGCCGAGCACCTCGGTGACGTACGCCTCCGTCTCGGCCTTGCCCACCCCCGCGGCGGCGAGAACACCCGAGCCGTTCTCCTGCTCCAGCAGCGCCAGCAGGATGTGCTCGGTGCCGATGTAGTTGTGCCCGAGGCGGAGCGCCTCACGGAAGGTCAGCTCCAGGGCCTTCTTGGCGTCGGCGTCGAAGGGGATCAGCGCCGGGAGCTCCTCGGCGGCCGGCGGCAGGGACGCCGCGACGGCCTCCCGCAGCGCTTCGGGCGTGACGTCCTGGGTCAGGAGCGCCTTGGCCGCCAGCCCCTCCGGCTCCTGGAGCAGGCCCAGGACGAGGTGGGCGGTACCGATGGCGGTGCTCCCGGCCGAGCGCGCTTCGTTCTGCGCGGCGACGACCACGTTGCGCGCCCTCGCGGTGTAGCGGCTGAATCCCTGCTGCATGTCGATCCCGCCCCCCTCGGAGCCCTTGGGGACGAAGCGCTTCTGCGCCGCCTGCCGGCTGACCCCCATGCTCGCGCCGATCTCCGTCCAGGACGCACCGGACCGGCGCGCCTGGTCGACGAAGTGGCCGATCAGGTGGTCGGCGACGTCACCGAGGTGGTCCGCGGCGAGCATCGCGTCCTGCAGCTGGTCGAGGGCGTCGGTGTGAACCTTCTTGATGGCCTCGATCAGGTCGTCGAGGCGTACGGGATGCGTCATCGCGACTGGCTTCTCCATGAGGCAACCCTAGGTTGACACCCGGATGGCGTCAACCCGAAGTTGACACTCTCCGGTACCGCCGCACCCCCGGGGCCGGCCCCGCCGGGCAGCTCCATCCCGACCAGGCAGGTCACCCGGTCGCCGCCGGCGAGGTGAAGGTCGCGACCAGTCCGCGGGGCGCGTCGTCGGCGAGGCACATCGCCTGGCCCTGCGCCGACTGGGCGGAGGCTGCCGCCGCCCTGGCGAACATGGCCTCCTCGTAGGCGCCGAGCGCGGCTTCCGTCCGGCCCGGGTGGTCCAGGAGCGCACGGGCGAGTTCCGCTCCGTCCTGCATGGCGTTGTTGGCGCCCTCACCGGCGAACGGCGACATGACATGGGCGGCGTCGCCGAGGAGCGTGACCCCCGGCACCCGCTCCCAGCGGTGACCGACCGGCAGGGCGACGATCGCTCGCGGCACCAGCGGGCCGTCGGTGTCGGCGACCAGCGCCCGCAGTCGCGGGTGCCAGCCCGAGAACTCCGCCAGCACGGCCTGCTTGGCCGCTGCGGTGTCGGCGAAGTCGATCCCGTCCGGCCAGTCCGGTCCGACGCTGAGCGCGGTGTAGACGTGGAGGCTGCCGTCGGGCTCGCGGTGGGCGAGGAACCCCTTGCCCTCCCCGAGGGCGAAGAGCATGCCGCCGCCGACCACCGCGGCACTCTCCGGATGGCGCACGTCGGCGTCCCGGAGGTCGCCCTCCACCATCACGACGCCCGCGTAGCCGGGACGGGCCCCGGAGAGCAGCGGCCGCACCCTGGACCACGCGCCGTCGGCCCCCACCAGGAGGTCGGCGGTGAAGACCCCGCCGTCGGCGAGGGTCACCTCGTGCCGGCCGTCGGCGAGCGTGCGGACGGCGACGGCCTTGGCGCCCCAGCGGACGGTGCCCTCGGGCAGCGAGTCCAGGAGGAGGTCGCGCAACCGGCCGCGGTCGACCTCGGGGCGGGCGCCGGAGGAGTCCTCGTCCTCCTGTGCCAGATGGACGGTGGCGTGCTTGTCGAGGACCCGCACGGCCTGCCCACCCGGCATCACGAGTTCGCGGAACTCCTCGTGCAGGCCGGCGGCGCGCAGAGCTTCCTGGCCGGACTCCTCATGGATGTCGAGCATGCCGCCCTGCGTGCGGGCGTGCCGGTCCGCATCGAGGTCGAAGACGGCCGTGCGGACGCCGTGGACGTGCAGGATGCGGGCCAGCGTCAGGCCGGACAGGCCGGCACCGACGACGGCTACGGGGTGGTGCGTGGTCACAGTGGTCACCTCGGGTCGGGAGCGGTGGGGTGGGCGCGGGCCGACGGTCAGCCGTCGGCGCGGGGGGTGTGCAGGATGCCGTTGGCCAGGACGCGGAAGTACCACGCCAGGCGCGTGCGCGGGGCTCCGGAGAGGAGGTCGCCGCCGAGCGCGGTGAGGCGGGGATGCCCGGCGGGGTCGACCTCCCGCAGGGCCGCCACCAGCGCCTCCCACTCCTCGGCCCCGCCCTCGGGCCGACCGCCGGCCGAGTGCTCCGCGGCGGTCGCGGTGGCGACCTGGAGGAGCACGTCCACCCCCCAGGCCGCCTGGGGCGCGGGGACGCCGCCCTCGTCGAGCAGCGCCAGGAGGGCTTCCAGCAACGCGAGGTAGTTGCGGCCCGCGGGACGCGCGACGAGGGCGGCGCGGGCGAGGCTGGGGTGCCGGAACAGCACCTCGGTGTAGGAGACGAGCACGGTCACGAGTCGTTCGCGCCACTCCCCCGCCTCGGCGGCCGGCCGCAGGTCGACCTCCCCCAGGAGCTGCTCCAGGATCGCCGCGTGCAGGGCCTCGGTGTTGGCCACGTACACGTAGAGCGAGGCGGGACCGGTGTCCAGCTCCCGGGCGAGGCGGCGCATGGTCACCCGCCCGAGCCCCTCCTCCGCCATCAGCCGCACCGCGGTGGCGACGATCCCCTCGTAGGTGAGGGCGGGCTTGGCGGGGCGTTCCCGGCGGCTGGGGGAGGGAGGCGTGGTGGGAGGCATGACTCCAGTATGACGAACATGTTCGTCACGAACAAGTTCGTTCCGCCTTGCAGCCGTGTCGGGCGCCCGGTGGGAGCGGCGGGTTCGGCGGCAACGGAAAGCCGGCGGCGCACCAGGGCAGGCTGGGGAGACCAGGCCCCGGAGGGGACGCAGCCGACGAGGACGACGGTGGCACGACCCCGGCCCGGACCCGGCACCCACCGCCAGGCCCCGTCGCGCCACTGCCCGGCCACCGCGCCGCGCGGCCTCACGCCCCGGCACCCGCCAACGAGCCGCCCCGCACCCGGCATCCACCACCGAACCGCCGCAACCTGCCCGCCGCACCCGGGCATTGACCCCCAGCGGCCGCCGGGGAGCGCCCGACGCGGAGGTAGGGTGTGCCCGGCACGCCGAGCGGGCCCCTGACGGGTTCCCCGGCCACCTCCCGCGCCCCACCACGACCGGAGCAGCACATGGCCCAGCATCCCGTCCCGATGCAGGGGTTCCCCGCGGCACAGATCGACACCGCGACACCGCACCCCGCCCGGATGTACAACTACTACCTCGGCGGCCGGGACAACTACGAGGTCGACCGGGAGGCGGCGGAGGCCTTCATGGCGAAGGCGCCCGACGCCCGCCCCAGCGCCCTCGCCAACCGGGACTTCGTGCGCCGGGCGGTCCGCACCGTCGTGGCGGCCGGCGTCCGGCAGATCATCGACATCGGCACCGGCATCCCCGCCGCCCCCAACACCCATGAGGTGGCGGCGGAGGTGGCCGCCGGCGTCCGCGTGGCCTACGTCGACAACGACCCGATCGTGGCGACCCACGCCGGCGCCCGGCTGACCACCACCGGCAACACCTCCTTCGTCCTCGGGGACCTCCGGGACCCCGAAGCCCTGCTCGACGCCCCGGGCATCCGTGATCTGATCGACTTCGGCCGGCCCGTCGCACTGCTGCTGGTGGCCGTACTGCACTTCGTGCGGGACGAGGAGGACCCGGCGGGCATCGTCCGCGCCCTGGCGGCCCGCCTGGCACCCGGCAGCCACCTGGTACTCAGCCACGGCACGCTCGACTTCCACGAGCAACAGGAGGACGCCACCCCCGTGTACCGCAGGGCCACCGCGCCGCTGACCCTGCGTGACCGCGCCTCCTGCCTGCGGTACTTCGAGGGCTTCACGCTCCTGGAGCCGGGGCTGGTCCGCATCCCCCTGTGGCGACCGGAGGACACACCCCCGCAGGCCCCCGGGACGGCCCGCGCCGCCCTCTGGGGCGGGGTGGGCGTCAAGGACTGAGAGCGGGCGCCCCGCGCGGCGGACCCGGACGGGGGCGCCCGGAGCGACCCGCAGCGCACCCCACGGCGGAAGGCGGCGGCGCGCCACCCGGCCCGCCGGTCGCCCGCCCCTGCGGCGGCTGCCGGTTCGCCCGTCGCCCGCCCCTGCGGCGGCTGCCGGTTCGCCCGTCCCAACCCCTTGACACCCCACCAGATTTGAGACGTACTGGGTCCCGCTGTTGACAACGTTGTCCATCGCGAGGAACCCGAGGAGTCCCGGGGAATGCAGCGCAGAGTTCGGCACAGACACGCAAGAGGTTTCCCAGCAGTCGTCCTCGGGACGGCTGTGGTCCTGCTCGTCGGCACGGTCCAACAGGCCACGGCGGTACCGGGCGCCTCCCACCACGCGGCCACCAGCTTCCGGTCCTCCTTCGAGGACGGCCAGCCCGCGCCCGACTGGCAGAGCACCGCCGAGACCGACGCCGCCGGGAAGCCCCGGCGTTCCGGGGTGGACGGCTCCTACGGTTCCGGCATCCCCGGAAACCTCAACGACCACGTCACCGACGTGCGGGCCAGCAACCAGAACGACGGGGCGGGTGAGGGCGCGGCCAACCTCGTCGACGGCTCCTCGGCCACCAAGTGGCTGGCCTTCACGCCCACGGCCTGGGTCGAGTTCGACCTGGACGCGGCCACGAAGATATCCCGCTACGCGTTCACCTCGGCCAACGACCACGACGAACGCGACCCCAAGGCGTGGACGCTGGAGGGCTCGACGGACGGCAAGGACTGGAAGTCCCTGGACACCCGCGAGGACCAGGCCTTCACCGACCGGCACCAGACCAAGACCTACGACCTGGCCGGCGCCCCCGAGGCCTACGCCCACTACCGCATCGAGTTCACCGCCAACAACGGCGCGAGCGACGCCCTCCAGCTGGCCGACGCCCAGCTCTCCACGGGCACCACGGACCCGCCGGGCCCGAAGGACATGCAGACGCTGGTCGACCACGGCCCCACCGGCTCCCCCACCGCCAAGTCCGGCGCCGGCTTCACCGGTCGCAACGCCCTGCGGTACGCCGGTACGCACAGCGCCGAGGGCCACGGCTACGCGTACAACAAGGTCTTCGACGTCAACGTGGCCGTCGGCCGGGACACCGAGCTGGACTACCGGATCTTCCCGTCCATGCCGGAGACCGACCTGAACTACCCGGCCACCTACGTCTCCGTCGACCTCGCCTTCACCGACGGCACCTACCTGAGCGACCTGGACGCGATCGACCAGAACGGCTTCCGCCTCAGTCCGCAGGGCCAGGGCGCCTCCAAGTCGCTGTACGTGAACCAGTGGAACGACCGGACCTCGCGGATAGGCGACGTGGCGGCGGGCAAGACCGTCGACCGGATACTGGTGGCCTACGACGCGCCGAAGGGGCCGGCCAAGTTCCGCGGCTGGGTCGACGACGTGGCGCTGGCCGTGCACCGGCCGCAGGCTCCGAAGGCGCACCTGTCGGACTACGCGGTCACCACTCGCGGCACCAACTCCAGCGGCGACTTCTCGCGGGGCAACAACATCCCGGCGACCGCCGTGCCGCACGGATTCAACTTCTGGACGCCGGTGACCAACGCCGGTTCCACGAGCTGGCTGTACGACTACGCCCGGTCCAACAACGCCGACAACGAGCCCACCCTGCAGGCGTTCGCGGCGAGCCATGAGCCGAGCCCGTGGATGGGCGACCGGCAGACCTTCCAGGTGATGCCGTCCGCGGCCAAGGGCACCCCGGCGACGGGGCGCACCGACCGCGCCCTGCCCTTCAGGCACGAGAACGAGACCGCCCGGCCCTACGAGTACCAGGTCACCTTCGACAACGGGCTGCGCACGCAGATCGCCCCGACCGACCACGCCGCGATGATGCGGTTCAGCTACCCGGGCGACGACGCCTCGGTGATCTTCGACAACGTCTCCGAGCAGGGCGGCCTGACGCTCGACAAGGAGCACTCCACGATCACGGGGTACTCCGACGTCAAGAGCGGCCTGTCCACGGGCGCCACGCGGCTGTTCGTGTACGGGACCTTCGACGCGCCCACCGAGGCCGGCGACTCCTCGGGCGTCAAGGGCTACCTGAAGTTCGACGCGGGCAAGGACCGCACCGTCACCCTGCGGCTGGCGACCTCGCTCATCAGCGTGGACCAGGCGAAGGCCAACCTGGACCGGGAGATACCCGCGGGCACCTCCTACACCACCGTGCGGCACCGGGCGCAGCGGCAGTGGGACGACCTCATGCACGTCGTGGAGGTCCAGGGGGCGAGCCCGGACCAGCTCACCACGCTCTACTCCAGCCTCTACCGGCTCTACCTCTATCCCAACAGCGGTTTCGAGAACACCGGCACCGCGAGCAAGCCCAAGTACCAGTACGCCAGCCCGTTCTCGGCCATGCCGGGGCAGGACACCCCGACGCACACCGGCGCGAAGATCGTCGACGGCAAGGTGTACGTCAACAACGGCTTCTGGGACACCTACCGCACCACCTGGCCGGCCTACTCGCTGCTCACGCCCGAGAAGGCCGGTGAACTCGTCGACGGCTTCGTGCAGCAGTACAAGGACGGCGGCTGGATCTCCCGCTGGTCCTCGCCGGGCTACGCGGACCTGATGACGGGCACCTCCTCCGACGTGGCGTTCGCCGACGCCTACACCAAGGGCGTGCACTTCGACGCCGAGGCGGCCTACCAGGCGGCGCTGAAGAACGCGACCGTCGTACCGCCGTCCTCGGGTGTGGGCCGCAAGGGCATGGAGACCTCGCCGTTCACCGGCTACACCAGCACCGACACCGGTGAGGGCATGTCGTGGGCCATGGAGGGCTACGTCAACGACTTCGGCATCGGCCGCATGGGGCAGGCGCTGTACAAGAAGACGGGCGAGAAGCACTACAAGGAGGAGTCGGAGTACTTCCTCAACCGCGCCCAGGACTACGTCGAGCTCTTCGACAAGAACGTCGGGTTCTTCCAGGGCAGGAACGCCAAGGGTGACTGGCGCCTGCCGGCGGACCAGTACGACCCGCGGGTGTGGGGCTACGACTACACCGAGACCGACGGCTGGGGCTACGCGTTCACCGCCCCGCAGGACAGCCGCGGTCTGGCCGACCTGTACGGCGGCCGGGCGGGCCTGGCGAAGAAGCTCGACACCTACTTCGCCACGCCGGAGACCGCCTCCGCCCCGTTCACCGGCTCCTACGGCGGAGTCATCCACGAGATGACCGAGGCGCGGGACGTGCGCATGGGCCAGTACGGCCACAGCAACCAGGTCGCCCACCACGTCGCCTACATGTACGACGCGGCCGGTCAGCCGTGGAAGACGCAGGAGAAGGTCCGCGAGGTCCTCTCCCGGCTCTACCAGGGCAGTTCCATCGGGCAGGGCTACCACGGCGACGAGGACAACGGCGAGCAGTCGGCCTGGTACCTCTTCTCCGCGCTGGGGTTCTACCCGCTGGTGATGGGCGGCGACGAGTACGCCATCGGCTCGCCGCTGTTCACCAAGGCGACGCTGCACCTTTCGAGCGGCAAGGACCTGGTCGTCAAGGCGCCGAAGAACAGCTCGCGCAACATCTACGTGCAGGGCGTCCGGGTCGACGGCAAGAAGTGGGACAAGACCTCGCTGCCGGCCTCGCTGGTCTCCCGCGGCGGCACCGTCGAGTTCGCCATGGGGTCGAAGCCGTCGTCCTGGGGCACCGGGAAGAACGCCGGGCCCACCTCCCTCACCCAGGGGGACAAGGCTCCGACGCCGCGCTCGGACGCACTGGGCGGCAGCGGTCCGCTGACCGACGACACCTCGGCCACGAGCGGCACCCTCACCGACGCCGAACTGCCGCTGAAGGCGGCGACCAAGGCCGTTCAGTACACCCTGACCTCCGCCGACCGGGCCAAGGCTCCGAGCGGTTGGACCCTGCAGGGTTCCCAGGACGGCAAGGCCTGGCGCGACCTGGACCACCGCTCGGGTGAGTCGTTCACCTGGGACCGCCAGACGCGGGTGTTCAGCGTGGCCCACCCGGGCACCTACCGGCACTACCGGCTGGTGCCGGACGGTGGCGGGAGCACCGTCGCCGAGGTCGAGTTGCTGGCCTGACCGGCGCCGCCCCCGAGGGCGAGGACCGGCCCCGTCCGACGGTGACCTTCCGTCGGACGGGGCCGCTTCGCGATGGCGGTGCCCCGGCCGCCGCGCCGCCCGTCAGCTGTGCGAGACGGTGAGCCCGTAGAAGCCGACGCGGGCTCCCTTCGTCGTGCTGTCCGAGGAGGACTGGTTGTAGGAACCGGCCTTGAAGTACTGCTTGTAGGCGTTGAAGGCGGAGGGGATGGCGTAGTGGGTGGTGCTGCCGTTGACCGTGAGGTCGATCGTGTCGCCGCCCGAGACGGCGATGGTGTACGACCAGGTCTTGCCGATCGAGACGTGGCCGACGGTGTGGGTGGTCTGCCCGCCGGAGGGCGAGTTCTCGGTGCCCACGACGATGTCGCCGTCCGCGTGGTAGTACAGCTCCACCAGCGGCTTGGTCGACGACCCGCCGGTGCCCAGGTGGATCTGTCCGACGCAGACGTTGGAGGTCACCGACACCACGCGCAGGGTGGCGCTCAGCCGGTGGCTACCGCTCAGTGACCAGTTCGCCGCCGAGCCGTCCCGGTTCATCTCGCGCAGTTCGGAGCGGGCGTAGTTCGAGTTCGGCGTGGTGACACCTTTCTCGGGTGCCCAGAAGGTCATCGCGCCGTCGCGGGTGTCGGTGTAGAAGTACGAGTCCTGGAAGCCGTCGGCGCCCTGGAGCCGCGAGGACGAGACGGTGGTCGGCGAGCCCGGCGAGCCGACGGGCTCCTGGAGCTCCCAGACCGAGAGGTCGAAGTTGCCGCCGGGGGCCTTGCCGGGGTCGGCGGCGATGGTGACCGGGCCGGTCCCGGAAGCCCGGCCGGTGCTCGGCGCCGAGGCGTTGGGGGTGTCGCCCCGGGGGGCGGCCAGGGCGGTGGTCGCCGGGGCGGCGGCGAGGGCGCTCGCGGCGGCCAGAGCGGTGAAGAGCGTACGCAGGGGCATGGTCTGCCATCCCGTCACTGAGGTGTTCCGCGCGAAGAGATGCACCCGACGCCCGTGTTCACGGACATGAACGGCGACTCTCTTCCTGAACGTGTGGGAAAGTAGAACCGGCCCGTGTCCATGTCAAGGTCTGGACCAAAGGCACCTCCGTCCTCGGCGGCGCCCGCGCGGAGGCCGGTCGCCCGGCAGAGCCCCGCACCCCCTTCCGAGCAGGGCCACCCCCTCGCCCGGACACCTGCGGTGCGAGGCGACGGGCACCGCACCGGAGTACGCCTGTCGTCGGGTCGGCCGGCCGCCGGCACGGGCGGCACGGCCGGACGGCCGGCAGACGGTCCTTCGCGGCCGTGCTCGCGGCCGGCCGCCACCGGGCGGTAGGTTGGCGATCACGACGTGTGGTGCCCGTGGCCGGAACCACGAGTCCCCTCGCCGAGGCGCTGTGTCCGGTCCCGCCGGTGCGCGACCGCCGCGCACCGGCGGGGGTGACCGCAGCCGGCGGGTCCCGCGCGGCCTTGGCGAGGGGTCATGGAGGTGGTCCGGTAATGAGGTTGACCGTGCTGGGTGGCGGCGGGTTCCGCGTCCCGCTGGTGCACCGGGCGTTGCTCGACGACAGGGGCGACCCCGCGGGGCGGGTGAGCGAACTCGTCCTCCACGACACCGACCGGCAGCGGCTGGACGCGATCCGCGTCGTCCTCGCCCACCAGGCCGCGCACCACCCCGGCCCCGCCCCCACGGTGCGGACCACCACCGACCTGGACGAGGCACTGCGCGGCACGGACTTCGTCTTCTCGGCCATCCGCGTGGGCGGGCCGGCCGGACGCACCCGCGACGAGCGCGTCCCACTGGCCGAGGGCCTGCTCGGCCAGGAGACGGTCGGGGCGGGCGGCGTCCTCTACGGGCTGCGCACCCTCCCGGTGGCCGTCCACATCGCCGAGCGGATCGCCGCCGTGGCCCCGCACGCCTGGGTCATCAACTTCACCAACCCCGCCGGAATGGTCACCGAGGCCATGAGCCGCGTCCTGCGCGACCGCGGGTTCGGCGACCGGGTGATCGGCATCTGCGACTCGCCGGTGGGGCTGTGCCGGCGCGCCGCCCGCGCACTGGCGGTGGACCCGGACCGGGCGGACTACGACTACGTGGGCCTCAACCACCTGGGCTGGCTGCGCCGGGTGGTAGTCGACGGCCACGACCTGCTGCCGGGCCTGCTGGCCGACTCCGAGCGGCTGGAGTCCTTCGAGGAGGGCAGGCTCTTCGGCGCCCCCTGGCTGCAGACCCTGGGCGCGCTGCCCAACGAGTACCTGCACTACTACTACTTCCACCGGGAGGCGGTGGCCGCGGTGCGCGACGCGGCACGCACCCGGGGGGAGTTCCTCCACGCCCAGCAGGACCGCTTCTACGCGCAGGTGCCGGCGGACGACCCCGCGGGGGCGTACGCGGCCTGGGAGCGCACCCGCCTGGAGCGCGAGGAGACCTACATGGCCGAGAGCCGGGAGGCCACCGGCGGTTGGCAGCGCGACGCCTGCGACCTGGAGGGCGGCGGCTACGACCGGGTGGCGCTCGCGCTGATGCGTGCCATCGCCCGCAACGAGCGCACCACCCTCATCCTCAACGTCCCCAACCGCACCGCGGTGCCCGCACTGGACGCCGAGGCGGTGGTCGAGGTGCCGTGCCTGGTGGACGCCGGGGGCGCCCGCCCGCTCTCCACCGGAGCGGTCGCCCCGGACCAACTCGGGCTGATGCTGGCCCTCAAGGCCGTGGAGCGTTCGACCATCGAGGCCGCTGCGGACGGCTCCCGCAGCGCCGCGGTCCGCGCCCTGGCCCTGCACCCGCTGGTCGACTCGGTGCGCGTGGCCGAACGCGTCCTCGATGCTGCGGGCGTGCGCTAGGCGGTCTCGTCAGTCCCTGCGCCGCGCGGCGGACGGGAAGGTGACGGCAGCGTCCGGCCCGGGCCGGACGCGTGCCCCCCGGCGCGGCGGGTTCAGGCGGGGGCCGGGACGGGCTGCCGACGGCTCTCGACGATGCGGTACGTGTCGTGCCCGGGGTGGTAGACGATCTCCACGTCGCGTCCCCGCGTCGCCAGGCGTTCAGCCTCCGCGCGCAGCCGGGGGAGCGTTCTGACGTCCGCTGCCGGCAGCTCCTGCGAAATGCCGTACACCATTTTCCGCCACACCTCCGCGTCTGGTTGGGATGTCCGGTGACCCGTATGCCCACCGGTCCACCTCCCACACCACCCTTCTCGCGGGGCCACTGCGCCCCGGACGGGCGCAACCGTCGCCCGCGGCCACCGGTACGGGACCACCGCCGGAGCGGTACGCGTGTTCGGCCCGCGTCCGAGGGGTGTCACCCTCCGCGGCGGTGTCGCAGGGGGGCACGGCGGGCCGATTGCACCATGCTGGGCGCAGTGAGGGATTTCAAGCGGCGAATGGGCAGGGCCTGGGTGCCCTGGGCGGTGATCGTGGTGGCGGTCGTGGCCGATGTGGTCACCCCCACGGCGGTGACCTCCGCGCCGCTGCTCATCGCGGCCCCGGTCGTCGCGGCCTCCCTGACCGGGCCGGTCGGCATCCTCCTCGTGGGGGTGGTGGCGATGGGCGCGCACGCGGGCCTGGCCGCCCTGGACCACACCTTCGGCTGGGAGCACGGCGCCGCCAGCCAGACCAGCATCGCAGCCGTCACCGGGCTGTCCCTGTGGCTCAACCACTCCCTGCACCGACAGCACTCCCTGGCACACCGGGCCTGGCGTACCGCCGAGGTGGCACAGCGCGCCGTCCTGCCCGACCCGCCCGAGCGTCTCGGGGGCCTGCGCATCGCCGCCTGGTACGTGCCCGCCGACCGTGAGGCGCTGATCGGCGGCGACCTGTACCTGGTCCAGGACACACCGTTCGGCCTGCGGGTGCTCATCGGTGACGTGCGCGGCAAGGGGCTGGGGGCGGTCGCGGCGGTCAGCATGAACCTGGGCGCCTTCCGGTACGCCGCCGACCACGCCCCCGACCTGCCGCAGCTGGTGGAGGCCATGGAGGCCGCGCTGCGCGCCGAGGGCGCCCGCCGCCGCGGACTGGACCAGACCGAGGGGTTCACCACCGCGGTCATCGCGGAGTTCGACCGCGACCTGTCACACGTACGCGTCATCAACCAGGGCCATCCCCCACCGCTGCTGCACCACCGCGACGGGCACACGGTGGCGCTGGAACCGAGTTCGGAGGCGCCTCCGCTGGGGCTGACCTCACTGGGCACCTGGCCGGCCCCGGTGGACACCTTCGCCCTGCCGCCGGCTGCGATGCTCCTCTTCGTCACGGACGGTCTCACCGAGGCCCGGGACCCCGCAGGCAGCTTCTACCAGCCCCTGGAGCGGCTGCCCCACCTCGCCGGCCGCCATCTGCGCCGGCACGGCGGCCCGCCCGGGCCCGCCGAGCTGCTGGACGCGCTGGTGCACGACGTGAGCCGCCACAGCGCCGGCCGCGCCCACGACGACCAGGCCCTGCTCGCCCTGCAGTGCCCCTCCCCGCCCGAGGACGCCGGGAGTCCGTAGCGGTAGAAAGGTGCAGCGCGACGCGACCCTCGGGCCGAGGGCGGGCGCACCGAGCATCCGGAGCGGGAAGCGAGCAGCCGATGAACCACGACGACGAGGGTCCCTCGCTTGCCGCGCCGCAGGTGGAGGTGGGGCCGGACGGGCGCCTCTCGGTGCCCGCGGAGCAGGTAACCGCCCTGCTCCGGTCGGTCGCAGAGGTCTGGCGGGCGGGGGCCCGGGAGGGGGTTCCGGTCCTGGACGTCGAGGACGGCACGCAGGTGAGCCTGGAGCCCGTCACCGTGCGGGCCCTGGCCGACAGCCTCCGGGGCATCGCCGACGAGCTGGACGTGCAGTTCATCGACATCGCCGGCCGCACCCGGCCGGACGCCGACGACCCCGGCGGTGCGAACGGCCGGGGAAGCTCCGAGAGCTGAGCGGCGGACACCGCCCTCGCGGCCGGTGCCGCCGCGCGGTAGGTCGTGCTTCTGCCGCTGAGTGGGGTGTGCGGGTACCGCCGCTCCGGCGCACTCCCCACCTGCCGACGCACGGCACTATGACCCTTGTCACCTGCACAGACAGGTTTGTGGCGGGGGTCCGGGGGGAGCAGCGGGCTACCTTTCGGAAGAGCTTCGGAGTCCCGCCGTGTCACGAGCCGTCACCACGCCTGATCCCGCTCACCCGGAGCGGGGCTCCACGCCCTCCCCCGGCGGATCGCCCGCCCGCGGCGAGTTCCTCGGGCACCCGCGCGGCCTGCTGCCGCTGTCGGGCCTGGAGGTGTGGGAGCGGTTCTCCTTCCTCGGCATGCAGGCGATCCTCGTCCTGTACTTCGCGGACACCGTGGCCCACGGCGGGCTCGCGATGGCTCCGGCGACGGCGGCCTCGGTCACCGCCGCCTACGGGACCCTGGTGTACCTGGTCTCCGTCGCGGGCGGTTGGCTGGCGGACCGGGTGACGGGCGCGTACCGGGCGGTGCTGTGGGGCGGCGTGCTCATCGCCTGCGGCCACTACGCCATGGCCGCCCCCTTCTCCGCGTCCACCTGGCTCGGCCTCGGGTTGATCATCGCCGGCACCGGTCTGCTGAAGCCCAACGCCTCGACCCTGGTGGGCGGGCTGTACACCACCGCGGACCAGCGGCGCGACGCCGGCTTCGCGCTCTACTACACGGCCATCAACATCGGGGCCTTCCTCGGCCCGCTGGTGGCCGGCTGGCTGGGTCAGCGCGAGGGCTGGCACTGGGGTTTCTCCGCGGCGGCCGTCGGCATGACGCTGGGTCTGGTCCAGTACGTGCTGGGCCGACGCCATCTGCCGGGGCACCGCAAGGCCGCGCGGGCACTGCCCTCGCCCGCGGCGCGGCGCACCGTCCGGCTGCTCGGCGGCGGTCTGGTGCTGCTCGCGGTGGTCCTCGCGGCGCTCTCGGCAACCGGTGTGCTGACGACGGAGCGCTTCGTGGACGCGCTCACCGTGGTGGCGGTCGCGGCACCGGTCGCCTACTTCGCCGTCATGTTCAAGAGCCCCCGCACCACGCCGCAGGAGCGCGGCCGGTTGCGACCGTACGTGGTGCTGTTCGCGGCGTCCTGTGTCTTCAACGTCGTCCTCTTCCAGTCGTACTCGACCATCACGCTGCTGGCGGCGCAGCACGCCCGCACGGAGATCTTCGGGCTGCACTTCCCCTCCACCTGGTACAACTCCGTGCTGGGTGTCGGCGAGGTGGTGCTGGCCCCGGTGGTCGCCGCCCTCTGGCAGCGGCTGGGGACGCGGCAGCCGCACGCCTCCCGCAAGATCGCCTACGGGACGGTGCTGGGCGGGTTGTCCTTCCTGGTGCTGGTGCCGGCGACCTGGGACCGCTCGGGTGACTGGCAGATGGCGGCGTGGTGGCTGCTGGTGTCCTTCCTGCTGCTCGGTCTGGGCGACATCCTGCTGGAGACCACCGGCATGTCGGCCACCACCAAGCTCGCCCCGGCCGCTTTCTCCTCGCAGACCATGGCCCTCTGGTTCCTCTCCATGGCCGCTGCCAACGGCATCCAGGCGCAGGTCGTGCGGTACTTCGGCGTCATTCCCGACCGGCTCTACTTCGGGCTCAACGGGGCCGCGGCCGTCGTCGCGGGTCTCGCCGTGGTGGCCGCGGGCCCCTGGCTGCGCAGGCGCATGCACCCCGTCCACTGACCCGCCGGCCCCTCCTCTTCCCTCACCACCCCCGAAAAGCAACGGAACACCCATGCACATCCGCACCGACCTGCCGCACCCGACCTTCGCCGAGGACGTCTGGATCCCGCTGCCCGACGGCACCCGGCTGTTCGCCCGGGTGTGGCGTCCGCGCACCACCGAGCCCGTCCCCGCGCTCCTGGAGTACCTGCCCTACCGGCTCAGCGACTGGACTGCGCCGCGCGACGCCCAGCGGCACCCCTGGTACGCGGGCCACGGGTACGCCTCCGTCCGGGTCGACGTGCGCGGCCACGGCAACTCGGAGGGGCTGCCGACCGACGAGTACTCCGAGACCGAGCTGCGCGACGGGGTGGCCGTCGTCGAGTGGCTGGCGGCGCAGCCGTGGTGCACCGGGAGGGTCGGGATGTTCGGCATCTCCTGGGGCGGGTTCAACGCGCTGCAACTGGCCGCCCGGGCGCCTCAGGCCCTCCGGGCGGTGGTGACGGTGTGCTCGGCCGACGACCGGTACGACAACGACGTCCACTACACCGGAGGTTCGGTGCTGGCCGTCGACATGCACGCCTGGGCCGCCACCATGCTGGCGTTCACCTGCCGGCCGCCGGACCCCGCGTTCGTCGGGTCCGACTGGCGCGAGCGGTGGCTGACGCGGCTGGCGGCGGTCGAGCCGTACATCCACACCTGGCTCTCCCACCAGAGCCGTGACGCCTACTGGCGGCACGGCAGTGTGTGCGAGGACTACTCGGCCGTCCGGGCGCCCGTCCTGGCGGTCGGCGGCTGGCACGACCCGTACCGGGACACGGTGCTGCGGCTGGCCGAGCACCTCGACGCGGCCGGCACCCCGGTGCGCGGCATCATCGGCCCGTGGTCGCACCAGTACCCCGACCGTGGCCTGCCGCCCGGCCCCGCCATCGGCTTCCTCCAGGAGACGCTGCGCTGGTGGGACCACTGGCTCAAGGACGAGGACCGCGGCGTGACGCAGGACCCGCTGCTGCGGAGCTGGATCAGCGAGTCGCATCCCCCGGCGACCTGCTACGACCAGCTTCCGGGCCGCTGGGTCGGTGACCGCTCCTGGCCCTCCCCGAACGTCACCCCGACCACCTGGACGCTGCCCGGGACGGCTCCCCGGCCGGTGGCCTCGCCGCAGCACACCGGGGTGGACGCCGGCCGGTTCTTCCCGTTCGGGAACCAGGCGGACCTGCCGCCGGACCAGCGGGAGGAGGACGGCCGTTCCGTCTGCTTCGACCTGCCCGAACTCGGTGAGCGGCTGGAGATCCTGGGGCGCCCGGCGGTGCGCCTGCGGCTGACCAGTGAGGTGCCGCGCGGTCAGGTCGTGGCACGGCTGTGCGACGTGGCGCCGGACGGCTCGTCCACCCTGGTGACCCGTGGGGTGCTCAACCTGGTGGCGCGGCAGGGCCGGGACCGGGTGGTCGAGTGGGAGCCGGGTGCCACCGAGGACGTCGAGTTCCAGCTCAACGGCATCGGACACACCTTCCCGCCGGGCCACCGGGTGCGCGTCGCGCTGTCCTCCGCGTACTGGCCGTGGGTCTGGCCGCACCCGGACGGCGGGGGCTGGACGGTGGACCCGGGAGCCTCCAGCGTCGTCCTGCCGGTGCGTACACCGGGCCCGGACGACGGGGGCATCGCCTTCGAGGAACCCGAGCAGAGCCCGCCGCTGGGCGTCACCCACCCCGGGTCGCAGGAGCCGGGGCCGGAGCGCCGGGTGGTCAGGGACGTGGCGGCGGGCGAGTGGCGCCTGGAGGTGGACCCGCGCTACGGCGGCACCCGCCACTACCCCGACGGCCTGGAGTTCACCGAGGAGGCGCGGGAGGTCTACACCGTGCGCAGTGACGAGGCGACCAGCGCCCGGACCCGCTCGGACTGGTCGGTGCGGTTGCGGCGGGCCGACCTCGGCTGGGACGCGCGGGTCCGCACCCGGTCGGAGATCACCGCGGACCGGGACGCCTTCCACGTCCGGGACGAGGTGGTGTGCCACGACGGTGACGAGGAGGTCTTCCGCAGGTCCTGGCGCCGGAGCATCCCCCGCACCGCGGGGTGAGGCCCGGGTTGCGGGGGGGGGGCGGGGGGCCCCCCCCCCACCCCCGCGGGGGGGGGGCCGCCGCGAGGGCGGGCTGTGCGGCGGGCGGGCCGGCCGCCGGCGACTGCGGTGGTGCGTCGGCGAACTGGGTGCGGTGGAGTTCCGCGTACCGTCCGTCGGCGGCCAGCAGCGTCTCGTGGGTGCCCTGTTCGACGACGGCGCCGTCCTCCACGACCAGGATGCGGTCGGCGGCCCGGATCGTGGAGAGCCGGTGGGCGATGACCAGTGCGGTACGGCCCCGCAGGGCCGCGGCCAGCGCCTCCTGCACGGCTGCCTCGGAGGTGTTGTCCAGGTGTGCCGTGGCCTCGTCCAGGATCACCACGCGGGGCCGGGCCAGGAGCAGCCGGGCGATGGTGAGGCGCTGGCGCTCGCCGCCGGAGAGCCGGTAGCCCCGCTCCCCCACGACCGTGTCCAGGCCGTCCGGGAGTTCGGCGACCAGCTCCGCCAGCCGGGCCCGGCCCAGTGCGTCCCAGAGTTCCTCCTCGGTGGCCTCGGGTCGGGCCAGCGTGAGGTTGGCACGGAGGGAGTCGTGGAAGAGGTGGCCGTCCTGGGTGACCATGCCGAGGGTCTCGCGCAACGAGGCGGCGCTGAGGTCGCGGACGTCCACCCCGGCGATCCGCACCGCTCCCGAGTCGACGTCGTAGAGCCGGGGCAGGAGCTGGGCGATCGTCGACTTTCCGGCCCCGGAGGAGCCGACCAGGGCCACCAGTTCCCCGGGCTCGGCGCGGAAGGAGATGCCGTGGAGCACCTCTTCCCCGCCCCGGGCGTCGAGGACCGCGACCTCCTCCAGCGAGGCCAGGGAGACCTTGTCGGCGGCGGGGTAGCCGAAGCGGACGTCGTCGAACTCCACGGACACCCCGCCCTCGGGCACCTCGCGCGCGTCGGGCCGGTCCGTGATGAGCGGCTCCAGGTCGAGCACCTCGAAGACCCGCTCGAAGCTCACCAGGGCGCTCATCACCTCGATGTGGGCGCCGGAGAGGGCGGTCAGCGGGGCGTAGAGGCGGGTGAGCAGCAGCGCGAGGGAGACGACCGACCCGGCCTCCATCCGGCCCCGCAGCGCCAGGTAGCCGCCCAGGCCGTAGACGACGGCGAGGGCCAGCGCGGAGACGAGGGTGAGGGCGGTGACGAAGTACGTCTGCACCATCGCCGAGCGCACGCCGATGTCCCGCACGCGCCGCGCCCTGGTGGCGAACTCGGCCGACTCCCGTGCGGGGCGGCCCATCAGCTTGACGAGGGTGGCGCCCGGCGCGGAGAACCGCTCGGTCATCTGCGTCCCCATCGCGGCGTTGTGGTCCGCGCCCTCGCGCCGCAGGTCCGCCAGGCGCCGCCCCACCCGCCGGGCGGGCAGGACGAACAGCGGGAGGATCAGCAGCGCCACCAGGGTCACCTGCCAGGACAGGCTCACCATGGCGGCGAGGGTCAGGAGCAGCGTCACCAGGTTGCCGACGACGCCGGAGAGGGTGTCGCTGAAGGCCCGCTGGGCTCCGATCACGTCGTTGTTGAGCCTGCTGACGAGGGCGCCGGTGCGGGTACGGGTGAAGAAGGCGACGGGCAGCCGCTGCACGTGGTCGTAGACGGCGGTGCGCAGGTCGTAGATGAGGCCTTCACCGATGCCGGCCGAGAGCCGGCGGGAGACGAGCCCGCCGGCGGCCTCGGCGACCGCGATGGCGGCGATGAGCCCGGAGAGTCCGACGACCACGGTGGCCGGTCCGCCGCCGACGATGGCGTCGACGACCTTCCCGGCCAGCAGGGGCGTGGCGACCGCCAGCGCGGCGGACAGCGTGCTCAGCGTCAGGAACCAGACCAGCTTGCGGCGGTGCGGCCGGGCGAAGGCGGCGATGCGCCTGAGGGTGGCGGCCGAGACGGGGCGGCGGGCCTGCTGCGCCGTCATCGCCCCGCGCAGCGAGTGCCAGGCGGTGGTCTCCATGCTCATGGTGTTCCTCCGGAACGGTCCGTACCTCGGCGTCGGCCGGACGCCCGGCGACACGGGAAACCTAGGACCTGAACCGGACTTGAGGTCAATCGGCGCACCGGTGGCCGGGGACCTGCCGGCTTTCGTGCGCCGGGCAGGCCGATCGCCGGGCCGGAGCAGACGAAGAACTCGCGCGTCTTCAATTAGCCGAGCCGCACAGACAGTATCCCCTACCGAGAGCGCTCGT
>NZ_JBHWGP010000029.1:0-91241 GCF_042733155.1 Streptomyces sp. NPDC059740
ATACTCCCCCGCCCACCACCTAGACTTACTCTGTTTCTTTGGTCGGCTGCTTTTGTTTTGTTTCTGCGGGGGGGGCGGGGGCCCCCCAGCGGCGTCCGTCCCGGACGTGCGTCCGGGGCGGGTCAGCTCCAGCTGTTGTGGAGCGGCTTGCCCTCGGCGTACCCGGCGGCGCTCTGGACGCCGACGACGGCGTTCGCGGCGAACTCCTCCAGGTTGGCGGCGCCGGCGTAGGTGCAGGCGCTGCGGACACCGGCGATGATCGAGTCGATGAGGTCCTCCACACCGGGACGGGCCGGGTCGACGAACATCCGCGAGGTGGAGATGCCCTCCTCGAACAGGCCCTTGCGCGCCCGGTCGTAGGCCGACTCCTCGCTGGTGCGGTTGCGCACCGCGCGGGCCGAGGCCATGCCGAAGCTCTCCTTGTACGGCTTGCCCTCGGCGGTGTGCTGGAGGTCGCCGGGGGACTCGTAGGTGCCGGCGAACCAGGAGCCGATCATCACGTTGGACGCGCCGGCGGCCAGCGCCATGGCGACGTCCCGGGGGTGGCGGACACCGCCGTCGGCCCAGACGTGCTTGCCGTGCTTGCGGGCCTCCCTGGCGCACTCCAGGACCGCGGAGAACTGCGGGCGCCCGACGCCGGTCATCATGCGGGTGGTGCACATGGCGCCGGGGCCCACACCCACCTTGATGATGTCCGCGCCCGCCTCGATCAGGTCGCGCACGCCCTCGGCGGCCACGATGTTGCCGGCCACGATCGGGACCTGCGGGTCCAGGGCGCGCACCGCGCGGACCGCGTTGATCATCGACTCCTGGTGTCCGTGGGCGGTGTCCACCACGAGAGTGTCCACCCCCGCGTCCAGGAGCGCCTTGGCCTTCCCGGCGACGTCGCCGTTGATACCGACGGCCGCGGCGACCCGCAGCCGGTTCTCGGCGTCGACGGCCGGGGCGTAGAGCGTGGCGCGCAGGGCGCCCTTGCGCGTCATGACGCCGACCAGCATGCCCTCCTCGTCCACCGCCGGCGCGAGCTTGCGGTTGGCGGCGTCGAGCCGGTTGAAGGCCTCACGGGCGTCGATGCCGGCGTCCAGCACGAGCAGGTCGCGGCTCATGACCTCCGAGACCTGGGTGAAGCGGTCGACGCCGTTCAGGTCGTGCTCGGTGACGATGCCCACCGGCCGCCCGCCCTCGACGACCACACAGGCGCCGTGGGCGCGCTTGGGCAGCAGCGACAGGGCGTCGGCGACGGTCGCCACGGGCGAGAGCACGATCGGGGTGTCGAAGACCAGGTGGCGGCGCTTGACCCAGGAGACGACCTCGGTGACGACCTCCAGGGGGATGTCCTGCGGGATGACGACGAGGCCGCCGCGGCGTGCGACCGTCTCCGCCATCCGCCGGCCCGCGATCGCGGTCATGTTCGCGACGACCAGGGGGATGGTGGTGCCGGTGCCGTCAGGCGTGGAGAGGTCGACACCCTGCCGGGAGCCGACGGACGAGCGGTTCGGGACCATGAAGACGTCGTCGTACGTCAGGTCGTACGGCACGGCGGGGTTCTCTTCGGCCTGGCCGGTCCGCGGGTTCAGGAAGCGCATACAGCCAGGATACGGGCGCGCGCGCTGCGCAGTCGGATCATCCGACCAGGTCGGAGGCCGGTTGTGCGATCCGACGAACCCGGCGGGGCGGGGGTCGCGGACCGGGGGTGGCGAGCCGGGGGCGCGGGTCGCGGACCGGGGCGCGGGTCGCGGTGCGGCATCCGCTTCCGGGCCCCGGTGCACCCGGCGACCGGGGCCGGGGGGCGGTTCCGGGGCGGCTGCGGTCGGCGCGGTGCGGTACCTGCCGCCGGTGGCGCAGGTGTGACGGAGGTGCGCGGGAGCGGTGTGCATACGTGCAGGACCGCCGGGCAGGCGGACCTCGGGCCACGCGGCCGCCCGGCCGCTACGAGGGGTCGGAGCAGGCCCGGGGCCCGCCCCCGACCGACCGCCGAAGGCCCGGCAGAGCGAACGCGACGAGAGCGAGGAACCCGTGGCCTCCCCCAGCAAGGAAACGTCCGCCGAGGAGGCGCCCCACGACGAGAAGTCGTCGGCGCCGCGCCGTACCGCGTCGCGGCGGAGCAGCGGCAGCACCTCCTCGGCGGAGCGCCCCTCGCGACGGCGGTCGGACCAGCGCGAGGGCCGCACACGGACCTCCTCGTCCTCCTCGTCCTCCTCGTCGCCCTCGTCCGGCTCCTCGGACGGGGACCGCGGCACGGCACGGCGTGAGCGGCGCGAGGGCGGTGAGGACAAACGGCCCGGGTCCGGCACCCGGGCGTCCGGGACCTCGCGGTCGTCAGGCGCAAAGGCCTCGGACGGCGGTGACCGTGAGGACTCGCACGGCGGCGACCGTCACCGTGCGGAATCCCGTGACCGTGCGGAATCGCACACCGAGGAGCGGGACAGCCGGGACGCCGAGGACCGCAACCGTGCGGGCGCCGAGGACCAGGCTCGCGCCGACCGGGACCACCGGGACCACCGGGAGGACCGGGAGGACCGGGAGGACCGGGAAGACCGAAACCACCGGGACGACGCCGCATCGGAGGGCCTCGACGACTGCGACGGCCCCGACGATCGGGCGGGCGGCCGGGAGGGCTCCGGCCGCTCCGACGCCTCCGACGCCGGTGGCCGCGAGGACGTGGAGCCGCGCCGTCGGCGGCCGGGGCTGCGGCAGATCGCCCGGGAGGCCGTTCTCCAGCTCGCGGAGCTGCTGGGCCCGGGGACCCCGCCGACCTCGGTGTCCTCGGTGAAGCGCACCGAGGAGGGGTGGCGGGCGGACGTGGAGGTCGTGGAGGTGGAGAAGATCCCCGACACCTCCAGCCTGATGGCCACCTACCGCGTCGAGCTGGACGAGGAGGGCGAGCTCATGGGCTACGAGCGGGTGGACCGGTACACCCGGGGCAACGCCGAGCGGGGCTGAGCGTCGACGCCCGCCGCCGGCCCGCCCCGAGCGGCCCGGACCGGGCGACCACCGGATCAGCGGCCCCACCGGCCTCCCGCCGCGGGAGCCGGAGACCAGCGGAAGGCAACACTATGTCCGACTCGTGGACGGGCGGCCTCGCGGGAAGCGGTGCGGCATCGCCGTACGCCTCGCAGGGCTCCTCCGCCAACCTCGCCGACATCCTGGAGCGGGTGCTGGACAAGGGCGTGGTCATCGCCGGAGACATCCAGATCAACCTGCTCGACATCGAACTTCTCACCATCAAGCTGCGGCTGCTGGTCGCCTCGGTCGACAAGGCCAAGGAGATGGGCATCGACTGGTGGGAGCACGACCCCTCGCTGTCCTCCCGCGCCACGCGCGAGGACCCGGCGAAGACGATGGGGCGGCACAGCGGTCGGGACGCGCTGGCGGAGGAGAACGCCCTCCTGCGCAGGCAGCTGGAGGAACTGCGGGCCGCCGTGCGACTCCCCGCCGCGGACGACGCCGCTGCCGGTCAGGCCCCGGTGGTCGAGGGCGGCACGGCGGGCGAGGAACCCGTCGACGAGGAGGACCGAGGTGAGCAGGCGGCCGGTGACCGCGGCGGGCGCCGCGCGAGAGAGGACGAGGACCGTTGACCGAGCGCACGACCCCCGCTCCCCCGGCGGCCGGAGCCCCGGACACCAGCCGCTACCTCTACGCGGTGGGGCCGGCCGGCGAGGCACTGGACGCCGCCGCCGCGCAGGTCCCGGGGCTCTTCGGTGAACCACTGCACGTGGTGACCGCCGACGGCCTGGGCGCGCTGGTCTCCGCGGTCCCCGCCCGCGACTTCGACGAGGCGGGCCTGCGCAGGCAGCTGGAGGACATGGAGCGGCTGGAGCTGCTCGCCCGCGGCCACGACGCGGTGGTGGCCGGCGCCGGCCGGCACGCGACGGTGCTGCCGATGCGGCTGGCCACCGTCTACCTCGACGACACGCGGGTGGCAGAGATGCTGCGGGCGCGCGCAGAGGTCTTCCACGGCCTGCTGCGACGCCTGGAGGGCCACCGGGAGTGGGGCGTGAAGGTCTACGCCCACGCACCGGCCGAGCAGGACCCGGCACCGGAGCCCGCAGTGGGCGGCGACACCTCGCCGGGCCGCTCCTACCTGCGGCGGCGCCGGGCACAGCGCAACGGCCGCCGTGACATCCACCGGGCGGCCGGCACCGTTGCCGCGCGCGTCCCGCAGGCGGCCGAGGGTCTCGCGGTGGGCAGGGTCGCCCACCGGCCGCAGCAGGGCCCGGCGGCCTCGGGCAGCGCACCCGCCGGACCGGGCGGGGCGGCGGAGAACGTGTGCAACGAGGCCTACCTCGTCCCGGACGACCGCATCGAGGAGTTCCGCGCCCGCATGGCGGGCCTCGCGGAGGGTGTGGAAGGAGTGTCCGTTCAGGTCACAGGGCCGTGGGCACCGTACTCCTTCGCCACCCCGCCCGAGCCGGGCCCGGCGGACGCCTCATGAGCAGCGCCTGGCCGGAGCCGGCCGTGCCCGAGGACGAGGAGTCGCCGCTCGCAGGCCGGCAGGTCGCCCTGATCGACCTGCTGGACCGGCTGCTCACCGGCGGCGCGGTCCTCACCGGCGACCTGGTGCTCTCCATCGCGGACGTGGACCTCGTCCACATCAACCTGCGTGCCGTCATCCACTCCATCACCCCCGACGAACCGGCGCCGTGGTGAGCGCCGTGGAAGGCCCGGACATGCGACCCGACGCCGGTCAGCCGGCACCGCCCGAAGCAGCGGCCGACGGCGGCGGTGCCGCGGACACCCGCGGCGCGCCCGCCCCGGGGGACGCCGAGCGGCTGCGCCCGGCCTTCGACCTGTTGCCCGCCGCCGCGGCCGGGCTCTTCGACGACCCGCAGGCCGCACCGGGGTCGGCAGCCTCCCGGCTGAGCACCGACCCGGACACCGTCGAGCGCGACCTGATCAAACTCGTGCTGACCATCGTCGAGTTGCTCCGCCAGCTCATGGAGCGCACCGCCCTGCACCGGGTGGACCAGGAGGACCTGACGGAGGACCAGGAGGAGCGCATCGGTCTGACCCTCATGATCCTCAAGGACCGCATGACGGAGCTGTGCGACCGCTACGGCCTGACGATGGAGGACCTCAACCTCGACCTGGGCCCGCTGGGCAGCCTCCTGCCCAGGGACTGAGGACGCCGGAGGCGGCCCGGGGGCGGGGAAGACCGTCCGAAGCCGCGGCGCCCGGCGGCGGAAGGCGTGCCCCGGGCGGACGGCGCACCGGCCGGACCACCGCGGGCCGCGACACCGCAGGCCGGGAGTCCGCTCGTCCCGCGGCCCGCAGGACGTCGACCGGTGCGGGCCGGGGCTACTCGCGGGCGAGGACCACGGCCAGGCCCGTGGGGGTGTCCCGCCAGTAGGCCACGGCCTCCACCAGGACGCCCTCCCACAGGGCCCACTCCCCCGGCTCCGCCTTCGCGTAGTCCTGCCAGCCGCGGACGGCCAGGAGGCGGCCGGCCTCGGTGGGGCACCAGGAAAGGTCGCGGAGGCAGTCGGCGAGGGCGTCCCAGTTCCGGCCGAACCAGGAGGGCAGGTGCAGGGCGCGGGCGCAGGCGTCCATGAAGGCGGGCTTGTCGGCGACCCGGCGCAGGTCCAGCAGGGTGGCCCGCCAGCCGGCGTCACGGGCCAGCTCCACGGCCTCGGCGGCGGCCCGGCCCGCGGGCCAGGTCAGCACACCGGCCGGGGTGCGGCCGGCCAGGACGGCCGCGAGGGGCTTGGGCACGGGCGTGGTCATCGCCGCACCGCCCCGGGGGCGGTGCGGGCGCGGGTGCGGAGGCGCGGGCCCGCCTCCGGGGCGGGGCTCACTCGCCGTCCGGGTCGGCGCGGTCGAGGGCCGGACGCGGTCCGGGGCCGGTCTCGGCGAGCAGGTGGTCGGCGGCGGCGGTGTCGGTGACGAGGCTGGTCACCAGCCCGGAGCGCAGTACCGCGCCGATCGCCTCGGCCTTGCGGCGGCCACCCGCGATGGCCACCACCTCCGGGATGCGGCGCAGCCGGTCGGCCTCCACGGTGATGCAGCGCTCGCCCAGGTCGCGGCCGATGCGGCGGCCCTCGGCGTCGAAGAGGTGCGCGGACATCTCCGCGGCGGCCCCCAGCGACCGGTAGGTCTCCCGCTCGTCCTCGCCGAGCATGTCGTAGACCGTGGAGATGCCCGGCTCCCAGGAGCCGATGGACACGCAGGCCACGGTGACCTCGTCGAAGTACTCGAAGGCCCGGGCGATGCCGGTCTGGCCGCGCAGCGCCTTCGCGGTGCCGGCGTCGGGCAGCAGCATCGGGGCGTAGATGGGGTGCGCCTCACCGCCGGAGACCTCCGCGGCCCTGCGCACCGCCTCGACCGAGCCGCGGTCGGTGGTGCCCGCGTCGTAGACGCCGGTGAGCTGGACGACCGTGCACGGCGGGAGGTGCTGGAGGGCCGCGGCCATGTGGATGGTCGAGCGGCCCCAGGCCAGCCCGAGCACGTCGCCCTCGTGGACGAGTTCGCCGAGCAGGCCGGCGGCGACCTCGCCGAGGTTCTCCGGGTCCGGCGCGTCGACCGCGGCGTCCTCCGGGGACTCCACCACGACCGCGTGGCGCAGACCGTAGCGGGCGCGCAGGGCGTCGGAACGCTCGGCGTCCAGTTCGGCCGGGACGCGGATCTCGATGCGGACCAGATCCCGTTCCAGGGCCGTCTCCAGCACCCGCGCGACCTTGAAGCGGCTGACCCCGAACTCCTCGGCGATCTGGATCTTGGACTTGCCCTCCAGGTAGAAGCGACGGGCCATCGCCGCGGCCTGCACCAGCTCGGCGGGGCCCATCCCGGACTGCGGGCGGCTGGCTACCACGAGAATCTCCCCTACTCCACGGCTGATCGCTTCCCCGCCATCCTTCCAGAAACCCGAAGTCGGCGGGGACCACGGACGGCGAGCAGCAGCGGAACTTCCCGTGGCCGCCCGCGATCCGCCCGGTCCGCGGACGGCCTGGTCACCGGCCGCGCCGGGCCCCGTGCGGGCCGTGACCGGCCCGAGGGCCCGCGAAGGAACGGGCGGTGGTCAGTGCCGGCAGGACGTGGCGGTCTTCTCCGCCTGCTCCCGCAGCCCGCGCACCGCCGCCGCCGGGTCGTCCGCCCCGTAGACGGCCGAGCCCGCGACGAACACGTCGGCGCCCGCCTCGGCGCACCGCTCGATGGTGGACGCCGAGACGCCGCCGTCCACCTGGAGCCACATCTGCAGGCCGTGGCGGGAGATGAGCTCCCGGGTGCGGCGGATCTTGGGCAGCATGATGTCGAGGAAGGCCTGGCCGCCGAAGCCCGGCTCCACGGTCATGACCAGCAGCATGTCGAGTTCGGGGAGCAGGTCCTCGTACGGCTCGATCGGGGTGGCCGGCTTCAGGGCCATCGCGGCCCGGGCGCCCTTGGCGCGGATCTCGCGGGCGAGCCGCACCGGCGCGGCGGCGGCCTCGGCGTGGAAGGTGACCGAGCCGGCGCCCGCCTCCACGTAGGCCGGTGCCCACCGGTCGGGGTCCTCGATCATCAGGTGGCAGTCCAGGGGCGTGTCCGTCGCCTTGCGCAGCGACTCCACGACGGGGACGCCGAGCGTCAGGTTGGGCACGAAGTGGTTGTCCATGACGTCGACGTGGAGCCAGTCGGCGCCCTCGACGGCCTTCGCCTCCTCCGCGAGGCGGGCGAAGTCGGCGGACAGGATGCTGGGGTTGATCAAGGCCATGGGGCCAGTATGTCAATGCCCCGGTGGCGGCGCGGGGGCGGTGGTGGTCACGCGGTCCGGCGCAGCAGCGCGAGGTACATCGCGTCGGTGCCGTGCAGGTGCGGCCAGAGCTGGACGTCGGGGCCGTCGCCGAGCGCGGGGACGCCGGGGAACAGCGGGCGGGCGTCGAGGAACTCGGCCTTCTCCTCGCCGGCAGCGCCACGGCCCGCCAGCACGTCGTCGACCACGGCGCGGGTCTCGGCCAGGTGCGGGGAGCAGGTGGCGTAGCCGACGACGCCGCCGACGCGGACCGCGCGCAGCGCCTGCCGCAGCAGTTCGCGCTGGAGCGGGGCGAAGCCCGCGAGGTCCTCGGGGCGGCGGCGCCAGCGGGCCTCGGGGCGGCGGCGGAGCGCACCGAGGCCGGTGCAGGGCACGTCGAAGAGGACGCGGTCGAAGGAGCCGGGGCGCCACGGGGGGCGGGTGGCGTCCGCGGTGATCACCTCGTACGGGCCCGGGTTGCCGGCCAGCGAGCGGGCGACGAGCCCGGCGCGGTGGGGCTGCTTCTCGGAGGCGAGCAGGTGGGCGCCGCGCTCGGCGGCGAGGGCGGCCAGCAGGGCCGCCTTGCCGCCGGGGCCCGCGCAGCCGTCCAGCCAGCGGGTGTCGGGGCCCTCCAGCGGGGCGCTCGCGAGCGCCGCAGCGACGAGCTGGCTGCCCTCGTCCTGCACACCGGCCCGGCCCTCGCGCACCGCGTCCAGCCGGCCCGGGTCGCCGCCCTCGCCGAGCCGCACCGCGTACCGCGACCAGCGGCCGGGCAGCGCGCCCTCCTCGCCGACGGCGGCCGTCAGCTCCTCGGGGGTGGAACGGCCGGGACGGGCGACGAGGGTGACCTCGGGGCGTTCGTTGTCGGCTTCGAGGAGGTCCTCGATCCCGGCGCGCGGCCCGCCGAGCGCGTCCCACAGTGCGGAGACGATCCAGCGGGGGTGGGAGTGGACGACGCCGAGGTGCTCCTCGGGGTCCTCGTCCCAGGACGGCGCGACGCGGTCCAGCCAGCCGTCGAGGTCGTCGGCGGCGATGCGGCGCAGTACGGCGTTGACGAACTTGGCGCGGCCGTCGCCGAGGACCACCCTGGCCAGTTCGACGGTGGCGCTGACCGCGGCGTGGGTGGGGATGCGGGTGCCCAGCAGCTGGTGTGCGCCCAGGCTGAGGACGTCGAGCACCGGCGGGTCGACCTCGCGCAGCGGGCGGTCCACGCAGTCGGCGATGATCGCGTCGTAGGTGCCCTGACGGCGGAGGGTGCCGTAGACCAGCTCGGTGGCGAGGGCGGCGTCACGGCCGTCGATCTCCCCGGCGTCCCGGGCCTTGCGCAGCAGCGGGGGGAGCACCAGGTTGGCGTAGGCGTCCCGCTCGTCGACGGCCCGCAGCGCCTCGAAGGCCAGGATGCGGACGGGGTCCTTCTTGGGACGCCGGTAGGGCCGGTGGGGGCGACGGGAGGGGGCGCTCACGGGAAAAGGTGCTCCGGGATGGCTGGTGGGTGTCGGTGGTGCGGCCGGGCCAGGACGGCGGCACCGGCAAGCCCCCAGCCTACGCCGGGGGCGCGGACCGGCCAGTGCCGGTGACCTCCGCCGCCGGCGCGGTCAGTCGCCGAGCCGTTCGCCCTCGGTGATGCGGGTGCCCCGGGCCCAGTCGGCGCCCGCCATCGGCTTCTTGCCCTGCGGCCTGACCCACCGCAGTTCCACGGCGTGGCTGCCGGTGCCGACCAGGACGGACTTCTTTCCGGCCGCCAGGGCGCCGGGGGCGAGGTCGGTGCGGTCCGGCACGGGGACGACGTCGGTGAGCTTGAGCCGCTCGCCGCGGAAGGTGGTCCAGGCGCCCGGCGCCGGTGCGCAGGCACGGACCAGCCGGTCGACGCGGAGGGCCGGGGCCTGCCAGTCGACCTGGGCGTCGGCGACCTCGATCTTGGGGGCGAGGGTGATGCCCTCGGCGGGTTGCGGCTTCGGCTGCAGGGTGCCGTCCTCGATGCCGTCCATGGTGGCGGCGAGCAGGCCCGCCCCGGCGAAGGCGAGCCGGGTGAGCAGGTCGCCGCTGGTGTCGGTGGGGCGGATCTCCTCGGTCACCACGCCGTAGACCGGGCCGGAGTCCAGGCCCGCCTCCAGCTCGAAGGTGGTGGCGCCGGTGACCTCGTCGCCGGCCAGGACGGCGTGCTGGACGGGT
Organism: Streptomyces sp. NPDC059740; assembly: GCF_042733155.1. Classification (NCBI taxonomy): domain Bacteria; kingdom Bacillati; phylum Actinomycetota; class Actinomycetes; order Kitasatosporales; family Streptomycetaceae; genus Streptomyces; species Streptomyces sp. NPDC059740. Next base: position 9,878 of record NZ_JBHWGP010000029.1, read on the forward strand.
GCCGCGCCGCGCCAGGCGGGGAGCAGCGAGAAGTGGAGGTTGACCCAGCCGCGGGCGGGGATGGCCAGGGCGTCCTTGGGGATGAGCGCGCCGTAGGCGACGACCGGGCAGCAGTCGGGGGCGATCTCCCGCAGCCGGGCCTGGAAGTCGGGGTCGCGGGGGCGCGCGGGCTTGAGGACCTCGATGCCGGCCTCCGCGGCCCGCTCGGCGACGGGGCTGGCGACCAGGCGCCGGCCGCGGCCTGCGGGGGCGTCGGGGCGGGTGACCACCGCCACCACCTCGTGCCGGTCGGAGGCGATCAGGGCGTCCAGGGCGGGTACGGCGACCTCGGGGGTGCCGGCGAAGACGAGCCTCATGTGTTGGCGCACTACCTCTCTCGGGCTGCTGGCGGCGGACCAGTCTACGAGCCGGCGCGGGGGCGGAGCGGTGCGGGAGTGCCCGCTCCGGCACCGCGGCCCGCCACCACGGGGCGCGCGGAGAGCGGCACGCTCCGCGGCGCGGCCGGTGCGCCCCCACCGCGCCCCCGGGCGTGACCATCCACGCGGGTGCCGCGTTGGTCAATCGGCATTGACCGTGTCGGGCCCGCGCCGGGACGGCGATGTACCAGACCAGACCATCCCTTCTGCCGGTTCGAGAGGCTCACCCATGGCCGACCACGCAACCCACGACGCCCAGGCACGTGCCAGCCTGCAACTTCTGGTGCGGGACATCGAGCGGGTACGACGGCAGGTGGACGCCCTGCGCACCCTGACCGCCCAGCTCGGCAACGTCTACCGGCCCCGGCGTACCGGCCCCGCAGCGGGCTTCGTCGTCTACGGGCGGGCGCCGGCGCCCACCGTCCGGCTCGCCCAGGAACTGCGGGACAGCGTGGAGACGCTGGTGACTGCCGCGGTGGAGTTCGACCGTTCGCTCGGCTTCTCCTGGGACGCGGTGGGCTCCGCCCTCGGGGTCACCAAGCAGGCCGTGCACCGCCGGTACGGCGCACGGCGGACGACGGCGGGCGGCGGCGAGGGGGCGGCCACCCAGACCGCGGAGGCGACCGCGGCGAAGGTCGCCGGGCCGGCCGTGACGCCGAGCGTGCCAGCCGCCCGCACGGTTCCCGGTCAGCCCTCGGGGCTGCTCCGCGAGGAACCCCGCTCGGGCGTGCTCCCCGGGCCCCGCAACGGCTGAGGGCGTCAGGCCCCTCGGGTCCCGCCCTCCCGTGCCGCGTCCCGCGGCCCTGCCCGCCACCTGACACGCTTCGGACAGCCGGGCCCCGGTCAGGTGTGCGCGACCGGTACGGCCCCCGCTCACCGGCAGCGGCTGTGCCCGGTGTCTCAGCCCCGCCGAGAGGCACGCCGCGGCGCACGCGCCGGGGTGGCGGCCACGACCGTTCGGGCCCCGGGTCGCCGGTGACCGGCCGTCATCCGAGGTCGGGCGGGTCCACCCGCACGCGGACCGCGCCGCCCTCGCGCCGCACCAGTCGGGCCGTCACCGCTTCCTTCAGCGCGGCGGCCAGCGCTCCGCCCTGCCCCGGCCGGACCCGGACCAGCGCACGGTCCCAGCTCTCCCCCGGCGGCGGGTCCCCCGGCCGCCGCGGACTGCCGGACGGAGGCGGGGTCAGCGGCACCGGCCCGAGGACCTCCGCTCCGTCCGGCAGCCGCGCGCCCGACAGGAGGTCGGCGACGTCCGCGGGACGCCCGGTCACCGAGGCCATCCGGGAGACCGGCGGGAAGCCGAGTTCGGCGCGGTCGGCCAGTTCCCGGACGGCGTGACCGGCCGGGTCCCAGCGCACGAGGGCCTGCACGGGGCGGAGTTCGGGGGCGGCCGTGACCACGACCGTGCCGCCCTCCTCGGCGCCGCGCACCAGTGCTGCGGCCGTCATCCACAGCCGCAGCGCCTCCTCGCCGGCGCGCAGGTCGGGCCGGCCCAGCAGCGCCCAGCCGTCCAGCAGGAGCGCCGCGGCGTAACCGCCCTCGGCGACCGGTTCGGCGCCCGGGGTGGAGACGACCAGGGCGGGTGAGGCCGGGACGGTGCTCAGGACGTGGTCGCGGCCGGAGGTGCGGACCGGGACGGCGGGGAAGGCGCGGCCGAGCTCCTCCGCGGTGCGGCGGTGCCCGACGACGGTGGCCCGCAGCCGCCGCCCGCCGCACTCGGGGCACTGCCAGCGCTCCTCGGTCCGGCCGCACCAGCCGCAGAGCAGGTCCCCCGAGTCGCGGGCCTGGAGCGGCCCGGCGCAGGCCGAGCAGCGCGCCGCCTCCCGGCAGCGTTCGCAGGCCAGCCGGGGGACGTAGCCGCGGCGCGGCACCTGGACCAGCACCGGGCCGTGCCGCAGCCCCTCGCGGGCAGCCTCCCAGGCCACGCTGGGCAGCCGGGCCGCGCGGGCCGCGGCGTCCCTGACCTCGTCGAGTTCACCGACCGTGCGGACCAGCGGGGCGGCGGCGCGGACCACCTCGCGGGGGGCCGTCAGCGGACGCGCGAAGCCCGTCTCCACGAGCTGGGCGGCCTCCGTGGTGCAGGTGTGGCCGCCGAGCAGGAGACCCGCGCCCTCGGTGCGGGCGCGTTGCAGCAGGACCTCGCGGGCGTGGGGCTGCGGGGCCTGCTGGTCGCTGAGGGCGGCGTCGCCGTCGTCCCAGAGCGCGACGAGGCCGAGGTCGCGGACGGGGGCGAACATGGCGGCGCGGGTGCCGACGACGGCCCGGACCGACCCCCGCCGCACCGCCAGCCACTGCCGGTAGCGCTTCTCCGGCCCGGACTCCGCGGTCAGCACCACGTGCCGGCCCGGGCCGAGGAGGGCGGTGAGCGCCTCGTCCAGGCGCTCCACGGCGCGGCCGTCGGGCAGCACCGTCAGGGCGCCGCGACCGCCGGCCAGGGTGGCGGCCATCGCGGTGGCGGTCTCGGCCGGCCAGTGGGGGCCGGGGAGCGCCGTCCACACCGCCCGCGGGCCGGCGCCCCGGGCCAGCGCCGTCAGGAACGCGGGCCCTTCGGGATAGCGCCGCCAGGTCCCGGGCTCCGGCAGCTCCGGAGGGGGCAGCGGCTCGGGTGAGGGCCTGGACTCGGCGCGGGCGTTGCGGGGCGGGATCGCCAGTTGCAGGACGTCGGCGAGGGAGCCGGCGTAGCGGTCGGCGACCGCCCGGGCCAGGGCGAGCAGTTCCGGGGTGAGGACCGGTTCCGGCGAGAGGACCTGGGCGAGGGCGGCGAGCGGCCCCACGTAGTCGGACTCGGCGAGCCGCTCCACGATGAAGCCGTCGATGAGCCGGCCGCCCTCGCGCCGCCCCTCACGCACGGTGTGGGAGCCGGCGCCGAACCGGACGCGGACGCGGACGCCGGGCCGGGCGTCGGCGTCCATGTCGGCGGGGACCGCGTAGTCGAAGTAGCGGTCGAGGTGGAGCACGCCCTTGTTGACCACCACCCGGGCCACCGGCAGCTCGGCGGCGAGCGCAGCGCCGCGCCAGGTACGGGGCCTGGCGGGGTCGGTCCTGGCCCGCCGCACGCTCTCCCGGATGAGGGCGAGCTGCTCCCCCTCCGCTCCCGGTGACCGCCCGTTCTCGCTGCTCACACCTCAGGTCTACCAGAGGGGACCGACATCACCGGGACCGCCGGTGCCCGGCGGGACCACCACGCACGGCGGCCCCGCCACCTCCGCGGAGGTGGCGGGGCCGTACCCGTGGTGCGCCGGGGGCTCAGATGCCGGCGGCGGCGCGCAGGGCGTCGACGCGGTCGGTGCGCTCCCAGGTGAAGCCGGCCTCCTCGCGGCCGAAGTGGCCGTAGGCGGCGGTCTCGGCGTAGATCGGGCGGAGCAGGTCCAGGTCGCGGATGATCGCGGCCGGACGCAGGTCGAAGACCTCGGCGATGGCCTGCTCGATCTTGTCGGTGTCGACGGTCGCGGTGCCGAAGGTCTCCACGAACAGACCGACCGGCTCGGCCTTGCCGATGGCGTAGGCGACCTGGACCTCGCACCGGGCGGCCAGGCCCGCTGCGACGACGTTCTTGGCGACCCAGCGCATGGCGTAGGCGGCGGACCGGTCGACCTTGGACGGGTCCTTGCCGGAGAACGCACCGCCGCCGTGCCGGGCCATGCCGCCGTAGGTGTCGATGATGATCTTGCGGCCGGTCAGGCCGGCGTCGCCCATGGGGCCGCCGATCTCGAAGCGGCCGGTCGGGTTGACCAGCAGGCGGTAGCCCTCGGTCTCCAGCTTGATGCCCTCTTCGAGGAGCTGGGCCAGGACGTGCTCGACGACGAACTCGCGGACGTCGGGAGCGAGCAGCGAGTCCAGGTCGATGTCGGCGGCGTGCTGCGTGGAGACCACGACCGTGTCGAGCCGGACCGCCTTGTGGCCGTCGTACTCGATGGTGACCTGGGTCTTGCCGTCGGGGCGCAGGTAGGGGATGGTGCCGTTCTTGCGCACCTCGGACAGGCGCCGCGAGAGGCGGTGCGCCAGGTAGATCGGGAGCGGCATGAGCTCGGGGGTCTCGTCGCACGCAAACCCGAACATCAGGCCCTGGTCGCCGGCGCCCTGCCGGTCCAGCTCGTCCTCGTCGCCCTCCACACGGTTCTCGTACGCCGTGTCGACGCCCTGGGCGATGTCCGGGGACTGCGACCCGATGGACACCGAGACGCCGCAGGAGGCGCCGTCGAAGCCCTTCTTCGAGGAGTCGTAGCCGATGTCCAGGATCTTGTCGCGCACCAGGTGGGGGATGTCGGCGTAGGCCTTCGTGGTCACCTCGCCGGCCACGTGGACCTGGCCGGTGGTGATGAGCGTCTCGACGGCGACCCGGGAGGCCGGGTCCTCCTTCAGGAGGGCGTCGAGGATCGTGTCGCTGATCTGGTCAGCGATCTTGTCAGGGTGACCCTCGGTCACGGATTCCGAGGTGAACAGACGGCGGGACACATCGCTCCCTGGGGTTGCAGCGGCTGCTGGCTGATCATGAGCAGACAGGCCGGGAGCTGCGCCCGGCCCGTTCCAGCGGCCAGTTTATCGGTCATGTGTGGCGTTGCGGCACACGGTCTCGAACTCCGGGAGTCGCGTGGCCTGCGCCACAGCCGCGTCGTGGTCCGTATCCTGCCCGATCGCGCGGCTCCGACCGTGGTGACGCGAGGGGAACGGTGGCGTCGGGGGGCGGTCGGCGATCTCGCCGGGGCCGGGCGCCCCACCGGGGCGCGGACCGGGGTCCGGGCGCCGCGGGCTGCTCCCGGGCGCTCCCGCCGCCCTTCCCGCGGCTCAGCCCAGACGTGCGGCGACCAGGTCCCAGACCCGGTCCGCCAGTGCCTCCTTCGGCCCGTGCGGCACCGGGGTCTCGGTACCGTCCGTGGCGAGGATCACGGCCTCGTTCTCGGTGGCCCCGAAGGTCTTCTCCGCTCCCACCTCGTTGACCACCAGCAGGTCGCAGCCCTTGCGCCGGAGCTTTGCGCGGCCGTTGGCGAGGACGTCGTCGGTCTCCGCGGCGAAGCCCACCACCACCCGGCCGGGGCGGCGCTCGGCCGCGAGTTCCGCCAGGACGTCGGGGTTGCGCACCAGCGCCACGGGCTCCGGCTCCTGCCCCTCCCGCTTCTTGATCTTCCCGGTGGCGTAGGTCGCGGGCCGGAAGTCGGCGACGGCTGCGGCCATCACCACGGCGTCGGCGTCCGCGGCCGCCGCCAGGGCGGCCTCCCTCAACTGCACCGCGGTGCCGACCGGACGGACTTCCACCCCGGCCGGGACGGGCAGGTCGGCGTTGGCGGCCAGCAGCGTGACCCGTGCGCCGCGCGCCGCCGCGGTCGCGGCCAGGGCGTACCCCTGCCGGCCGGAGGAGCGGTTGCCGAGGAAGCGGACCGGGTCCAGCGGCTCACGGGTGCCGCCGGCGCTGACGACCACATGGCGTCCGGCCAGGTCTTGGACGGCCGTGCCGCGGGCGAGCACCGTCCGGCAGAAGGCGAAGATCTCGGCGGGGTCGGGGAACCGGCCCTTGCCGGTGTCGGCGCCGGTCAGGCGGCCGACGGCCGGCTCCAGCACCAGGGCGCCGCGGCGGCGCAGGGTCGCGACGTTCTCCTGGGTCGCCGGGTTCTCCCACATCTCGGTGTGCATGGCCGGGACGTAGACCACGGGGCACCGGGCGGTCAGGAGGGTGTTGGTGAGCAGGTCGTGGGCGAGGCCGTGGGCCGCCTGGGCCAGCAGGTCGGCGGTGGCGGGGGCGACCACGACCAGGTCGGCCTGCTGGCCGATGCGCACGTGCGGCACCTCGTGGACGGACTCCCACACCTCGGTGGTGGCGGGCTTGCCGGACAGCGCCGCCCAGGTGGCCTCGCCCACGAAGTGCAGCGCGGCGGCGGTCGGCACCACCCGGACGTCGTGGCCGGACTCGGTGAACCGCCGCAGCAGCTCGCACGCCTTGTAGGCGGCGATGCCCCCGCTCACGCCCAGCACGACGGACGGCGCCGCCTGCGCCTGCCCGCTCTGCTCCCGCTCGTCCATCCTCGCCTCTCCCCGCCTGCCGGCCCCGCCGGCTCGTATCCGGACCACCTGCGACGGCCACCCGGTGGGCGGCCCCTGTCGCGGCCTGCGTCGCCGTTGCCGGTCGACCCACCCATGACACACCACGGGCCCGGCGGTCGCGCCGCCAGGCCCGTGGTGAGTGCGCGCGGGGCGCTTCCCCGCGCGGTGCTACTGGGTGACCGGGCCCTCGACGGCCTCGGAGGTCAGCAGACCCGCGTTGATCTCGCGCAGTGCGATCGACAGCGGCTTCTCGTGGACGTGGGTGTCGACGAGCGGACCCACGTACTCAAGGAGGCCCTCACCGAGCTGCGAGTAGTACGCGTTGATCTGGCGCGCGCGCTTGGCGGCGTAGATGACCAGGCTGTACTTCGAGTCGGTGGCTTCGAGCAGCTCATCGATCGGCGGATTGATGATGCCCTCGGGCGCGGTGATGGAAGAGGACACTCTCTGCCTTCCGAAGGGGTGGAGTCTGTCGTGCGTTCACAGAACTTCCATCAAGGCTAGCAGCTCGCGGGCCACGTCCTCGACGGAGGTGTTGACAAGGGTGGTGTCGAACTCGGGCTCGGCCGCCAGCTCGGTGCGGGCCGCCTGGAGCCTGCGTTCGATCACCTCGGGGGCCTCGGTGCCGCGGCCGGTGAGACGGCGGACCAGCTCGTCCCAGCTCGGCGGGGCGAGGAAGACCAGCCTGGCATCGTTCATGGACTCCCGGACCTGCCGGGCGCCCTGGAGGTCGATCTCCAGCAGCACCGGCTCACCGGACTCCAGCCGCTCCAGGACGGCTTGGCGCGGGGTTCCGTAGCGGTTGCCGGCGAACTCGGCCCACTCCAGCAGTTCGCCGTTGGCGACCAGCTTGTCGAACTCCTCGTCGTCGACGAAGAAGTAGTGGACGCCGTGGCGCTCGCCGGGCCGGGGGGTGCGCGTGGTGGCGGAGACCGAGAGCCAGATCTCGGGATGCACCTTGCGCAGATGCGCGACGACCGTGCTCTTGCCCACCCCCGAGGGGCCGGAGAGCACGGTCAGCCGCGGCTGCCTGACCGGGTGGGCTGGGGGGACCTCCCGCGCGGCGTCGGGGTCGCCCGCGCCGTGGGGCACTGCTGCACTCATGCCGCGATTATTCCAGCTTCCCGGGGGTGGCGGAGAACTCAGGAAGCGGTGCTTCCGAACTCCCGCTCCAGAGAGGCGATCTGGTTCGAGCCGAGACCGCGCACACGGCGGCTCTCGGAGATCCCCAGACGCTCCATGATCTGCTTGGCGCGGACCTTGCCGACGCCCGGCAGGGACTCCAGGAGGGCGGACACCTTCATCTTGCCGATGACCTCGTTCTCCTGCCCCTGCTTGATGACCTCGTGCAGGGATGCCCCGGAGTGCTTCAGTCGATTCTTGACCTCGGCGCGCTCCCGGCGAGCCGCGGCGGCCTTCTCGAGCGCGGCTGCGCGCTGTTCAGGGGTAAGGGGCGGAAGAGCCACGCCTACGTCACCTCGGATGTCGAACTGTCGGATACGGACCGTTGGAACCTAGTCGCACCGCCTAAGCGGAGCAACGAGCAACGCGCTTACGTGCAGTGCTCTGCTCGGAGACTAGCGGCCAAGGCGGCCGGAGTCAGCGAGAAAAGAGGAAAAGTCCTGGTCAGCTGTGGCCGACTGGGAGATTTCGCTACTAATGTCCCTCTTGTACGGCCGCTGCGCGCACCTCGTCGGCCCACCGCTGCGCCTCCGACCGCAGTGCCGCCACCCCCGGACCGTGCCGCAGCACCCCCCTGCTCACGCTGGGGACGACCTCGCGCACCGCAGCCCCGAAGACCGCGGGCAGGTCGGCGGGCGTGGCGCCCTGGGCCCCGATGCCCGGCGCCAGGAGCGGCCCGCCGATCCCCAGCGGGTACGCCGAGAGGTCACCGAGCGTCGCGCCGACCACCGCGCCGAAGGAGCCCAGCGGCGCGGAGGGGCCCGTGGCCGCCGGGACCTCCGCGGCCTCCCGGGCGTTCTCCTCGCGCAGGTGGTCCAGGACGGTCGCGGCCACGCTGCGTCCGTCGCCGCGCACCGCATGCTGGACCTCCCGCCCCTCGGGGTTGGAGGTGAGCGCCAGCGCGAACAGGCCGCCGCCGTGCTCCCGCGCCAGGTCCACCGCGGGCTGCAGGGACCCGTAGCCCAGGTACGGGCTGACCGTCACGGCGTCGCTGAACAGGGGCGAGGCCGGGTCGAGGTAGGTGGCGGCGTACGCGGCCATGGTGGAGCCGATGTCGCCACGCTTGGCGTCCATGAGCACCAGGGCGCCGGCCGCGCGCGCCTGGGCGACCACGTCCTCCAGCACCGCCGTGCCGCGCGAGCCGAACCGCTCGAAGAACGCGGACTGCGGCTTGAGCACCGCGACGCGGTCGGCCAGCGCCTCCACCACGGTGCGCGCGAACCGCTCCAGCCCGGCCACGTCGTCGCTCAGACCCCAGGAGGTGAGGAGCGAGGCGTGCGGGTCGATGCCGACGCACAGCGGCCCGCGGGCGTCCATGGCGGCGCGCAGCCGGGCGCCGAAGGGGAGGGGGGCGGTGGTCACGGGTTCACCTTCCGGGCTTCGGCGCCGACGGCCTCGGCGAGGGTGGCGTAGGGGCTCTCGCGCAGCAGGTCCGCGAGGCCGCGGTGCAGGCGGCGGCACCACAAGGGCCCCTGGTAGATGAAGGCGCTGTAGCCCTGGACCAGGGTGGCGCCGGCCAGGATGCGCTCCCAGACGTCCTCGGCGCTCTCCACGCCGCCGACGCCGACGAGCGTGATGCGGTCCCCGACCCGTGCGTGCAGCCGGCGCAGCACCTGAAGCGAGCGCTCCTTGAGGGGCGCGCCGGACAGGCCGCCGGTCTCCGCCACCAGGCTGGACGCGGACCGCAGGCCCAGGCCCTCGCGGGCGATGGTGGTGTTGGTGGCGATGATGCCGTCCAGGCCCAGTTCCAGTGCGAGGTCGGCCACCGCGTCGACGTCCTCGTCGGCGAGGTCGGGGGCGATCTTGACCAGGAGCGGGACGTGCCGGTCGGTGACCGTGCGGTCGGCCGCCTCCCGCACGGCGGTGAGCAGCGGCCGCAGGTGGTCGACGGCCTGGAGGTTCCGCAGGCCGGGTGTGTTCGGCGAGGAGACGTTGACGACGAGGTAGTGGGCGTGCGGGGCGAGCCGCTCGGCGGAGGTGACGTAGTCGCCGACCGCCTCCGCCTCGGGCACCACCTTCGTCTTGCCGATGTTGACGCCGAGGGTGGTGGCCATGACGGGCCGGCGGGCGGCCAGGCGGGCGGCCACCGCTGCCGAGCCGTCGTTGTTGAAGCCCATCCGGTTGATGAGCGCGCGGTCGGGGACGAGCCGGAACAGGCGCTTCCTGGGGTTGCCGGGCTGCGGCTCGCCGGTGACAGTGCCGATCTCGACGTGGTCGAAGCCGAGCATCGCCATGCCGTCGATCGCGACGCCGTTCTTGTCGAAGCCGGCGGCCAGGCCGAAGGGGCCGTGCATGCGGCGGCCGAGCGCCTCGACGCGCAGCTCCCGGTGGCGGGGCGCGAGGACGGCGGCGGCGAGGGTGCGCAGCACGGGGGTGCGGGCGGCGAGGCGGATCCAGCCGAAGGCCAGGTGGTGGGCCTTCTCGGGGTCCATCCGCCGGAAGAGGGCGTGGAAGAGGAGTCGGTACATCGCGGAGGGGTGCCTTCCGGCGGGGTGGGCCTGCGGGAGCGGGGGCGGCGGGCGGCGCGCACCGGCCGGGCGGGGAAGCGTCTCCCCCGCCCGGCCGGTGCCGCGCGCCCTGTCAGGGGTCCTTGCCATATGAGCGTCCGATGAGGTCGCGTGGTCTGGTGCCGTGCATCGCAAGGCGCCGTCGAGTCCTCGTAGCGGAGCTACCAGGGCTTTTCGGCAACGCCGCGAGGTGCGGTGCCAGACCACGCGGCCCGGGCGGGCATATGGCAAGGACCCCTTACGCCAGGCGGGCGGCGGTGAGGTGGGCGGCGTGCTCCTGGAGGGAGCGGACCGTGACCTCGCCGCCGGACATCGCCTCGATGCCCTGCACCGCTGCGGCCAGCGCCTGCACGGTGGTCAGGCACGGCACGGAGCGCGCGACGGCGGCCGTGCGGATGTCGTAGCCGTCCAGGCGGCCACCGGTGCCGTAGGGGGTGTTGACGATCAGGTCGACCTGGCCGTCGTGGATGAGCTGGACGATGGTCTTCTCGCCGTTGGGGCCCTCGCCCTCGCTCTGCTTGCGCACCACGGTGGCGTTGATGCCGTTGCGGCGCAGGACCTCGGCGGTGCCGGAGGTGGCCAGCAGCTCGAAGCCGTGCGCGACCAGTTCCCGGGCCGGGAAGATCATCGAGCGCTTGTCGCGGTTGGCGACCGAGACGAAGGCGCGGCCCCGCAGCGGGAGCGCCCCGTAGGCGCCAGCCTGCGACTTGGCGTACGCCGTGCCGAAGACGGTGTCGATGCCCATGACCTCGCCGGTGGAGCGCATCTCCGGGCCGAGGATGGTGTCCACGCCGCGGCCCGAGGTGTCGCGGAAGCGCGACCAGGGCATCACGGCCTCCTTGACGGAGATCGGCGCGTCCAGCGGCAGGGTGCCGCCGTCGCCGGTCTTCGGCAGCATGCCCTCGGCGCGCAGCTCGGCGACGGTGGCGCCCAGCGAGATGCGGGCGGCGGCCTTGGCCAGCGGCACGGCGGTCGCCTTGGAGGTGAACGGCACGGTCCGCGAGGCGCGCGGGTTGGCCTCCAGGACGTAGAGGATGTCGCCGGCCATCGCGAACTGGATGTTGATCAGTCCGCGCACCCCGACGCCGCGGGCGATGGCCTCGGTGGAGGCCCGCAGCCGCTTGATGTCGAAGCCGCCCAGGGTGATGGGGGGCAGGGCGCACGCCGAGTCGCCGGAGTGGATGCCGGCCTCCTCGATGTGCTCCATGACGCCGCCGAGGTAGAGCTCCTCGCCGTCGTAGAGCGCGTCCACGTCGATCTCGATGGCGTCGTCGAGGAAGCGGTCGATGAGCACCGGGTGCTTGTCGATCAGGCCGGCGTGGCGCTCCAGGTACTGCTCCAGGCTGGCCTCGTCGTAGACGATCTCCATGCCGCGGCCGCCCAGGACGTAGGACGGCCGGACCATGACCGGGTAGCCGATCTCGGCGGCGATGGTGCGGGCCTCGGCGTAGGAGAAGGCCGTGCCGTACTTGGGGGCGGGCAGGCCGGCCTCGGCGAGCACCCGGCCGAAGGCGCCGCGCTCCTCGGCGAGGTCGATGGCCTCCGGCGAGGTGCCGACGATGGGCACGCCGTTGTCCTTGAGGGCCTGCGCCAGGCCCAGCGGGGTCTGGCCGCCGAGCTGGACGACGACGCCGACGACAGGGCCGGCCGCCGCCTCGGCGTGGTAGACCTCCAGGACGTCCTCGAGGGTGAGCGGCTCGAAGTAGAGCCGGTCGGAGGTGTCGTAGTCGGTGGAGACGGTCTCCGGGTTGCAGTTGACCATCACGGTCTCGTAGCCCGCGTCGCTGAGCGCGAAGGAGGCGTGGACGCAGGAGTAGTCGAACTCGATGCCCTGGCCGATGCGGTTGGGCCCGGAGCCGAGGATGATCACGGCCGGCTTCTCGCGCGGCGCGACCTCGCTCTCCTCGTCGTAGGAGGAGTAGAAGTACGGGGTCTTCGCGGCGAACTCGGCGGCGCAGGTGTCGACCGTCTTGTACACCGGACGCACACCGAGGGCGTGGCGCACCTCGCGCACGACCTCCTCGCGGGTCGAGCGGATCTCGGCGATCTGCTGGTCGGAGAAGCCGTGGCGCTTGGCCTCGGCCAGGATCTCCGGCTCCAGGGCCGGGGCGGCGGCGATCTCCTGGGCGATCTCGTGGATCAGGAAGAGCTGGTCGACGAACCAGGGGTCGATCTTCGTGGCGTCGAAGACCTCCTGCTGGGTGGCGCCGGCGCGGATGGCCTGCATGACGGTGTTGATGCGGCCGTCGGTGGGCATCTCGGCGCGCAGCAGCAGGGCGCCCTTGTCACCGGGGTCGCCGGTGAAGGCGAACTGGCTGCCCTTCTTCTCCAGCGAGCGCAGTGCCTTGTTGAGCGCCTCGGGGAAGTTGCGGCCGATGGCCATGGCCTCGCCGACCGACTTCATGGTGGTGGTGAGGCGGGCGTCGGCGGCCGGGAACTTCTCGAAGGCGAACCGGGGCACCTTGACGACGACGTAGTCGAGGGTCGGCTCGAAGGAGGCCGGCGTCTTCTCGGTGATGTCGTTGGGGATCTCGTCCAGCGTGTAGCCGACGGCCAGGCGGGCGGCGATCTTGGCGATCGGGAAGCCGGTGGCCTTGGAGGCGAGCGCGGAGGAGCGGGAGACGCGCGGGTTCATCTCGATGACGATGACCCGGCCGTCGACGGGGTTGACGGCGAACTGGATGTTGCAGCCGCCGGTGTCGACGCCGACCTCGCGGATGATCGCGATGCCGACGTCACGCAGTACCTGGTACTCGCGGTCGGTGAGCGTCATCGCCGGGGCGACGGTGATCGAGTCACCGGTGTGGACGCCCATCGGGTCGAAGTTCTCGATCGAGCAGACGACGACCACGTTGTCGTTCTTGTCGCGCATCAGCTCCAGCTCGTACTCCTTCCAGCCGAGGATGGACTCCTCCAGGAGCACCTCGGTGGTCGGCGAGAGGGTGAGGCCGGTGCTGGCCATGCGGCGCAGCTCCTCCTCGTCGTGGGCGAAGCCGGAGCCGGCGCCGCCCATGGTGAAGGAGGGGCGGACGACGACGGGGTAGCCGCCGAGCTCCTCGACGCCCTTCATGACGTCGTCCATGGAGTGGCAGATGTAGGAGCGCGCGGACTCGCCGTGCCCGATCTTGCGGCGGACCTCCTCCACGACCTCCTTGAACCGGTCGCGGTCCTCACCCTTGTTGATCGCCTCGACGTTCGCGCCGATCAGCTCGACGCCGTACTTCTCCAGGGTTCCGGCGGTGTCGAGGGAGATCGCGGTGTTGAGCGCGGTCTGGCCGCCGAGGGTCGGCAGCAGCGCGTCGGGGCGCTCCTTGGCGATGATCTTCTCGACGAACTCCGGGGTGATCGGCTCGACGTAGGTGGCGTCGGCGATCTCCGGGTCGGTCATGATCGTCGCCGGGTTGGAGTTGACCAGGATGACGCGCAGGCCCTCGGCCTTCAGGACGCGGCATGCCTGGGTGCCGGAGTAGTCGAACTCCGCGGCCTGGCCGATGACGATCGGGCCGGAGCCGATGACCAGGACGGACTGGATATCGGTGCGCTTAGGCACGCTGGCCCTCCATCAGGGTGACGAAGCGGTCGAACAGGTAGGCGGCGTCGTGCGGTCCTGCCGCCGCTTCGGGGTGGTACTGGACGCTGAAGGCGGGGCGGTCGAGGAGGTTGAGTCCCTCCACCACGTTGTCGTTGAGGCAGACGTGGGAGACCTCGGCCCGGCCGAAGGGGGTGTCGGAGACGCGGTCGAGCGGGGCGTCGACGGCGAAGCCGTGGTTGTGCGCGGTGACCTCGACCTTGCCGGTGGCGCGGTCCTGGACCGGCTGGTTGATGCCGCGGTGGCCGTACTTCAGCTTGAAGGTGCCGAAGCCGAGGGCGCGGCCGAGGATCTGGTTGCCGAAGCAGATGCCGAAGAGCGGGGTGCCGCGCTCCAGGACGCCGCGCATGGCGGCGACGGGGGCGTCCGCGGTGGCCGGGTCGCCGGGGCCGTTGGAGAAGAACACACCGTCGGGCCCCACGGCGTAGATGTCCTCGGCGGTGGCGGTGGCCGGCAGCACGTGCACCTCGATGCCGCGCTCGGCCATGCGGTGCGGGGTCATTCCCTTGATGCCGAGGTCGACGGCGGCGACGGTGAACTTCTTCTCGCCGATGGCGGGCACCACGTAGGCGGCCTTGGTGGCGACCTCGGCGGAGAGGTCGGCGCCGGCCATCTCGGGTGCCTGGCGGACCTTGGCGAGCAGCGCGGTGTCGTCGACACGGGCGCCGGCCTCGGTGGTGAGGGCCTCGCCGGAGAAGATGCCGACGCGCATGGCACCGCGTTCGCGCAGGTGGCGGGTGAGGGCGCGGGTGTCGACACCGGAGATGCCGACAACGCCCTGGGCGGCGAGCTCGTCGTCCAGGGTGCGTACCGAGCGCCAGTTGGAGGGGGTGCGTGCGGGGTCGCGCACCACGTAGCCGGCGACCCAGACGCGCGCCGACTCGGGGTCCTCGTCGTTGACGCCGGTGTTGCCGATGTGCGGGGCGGTCATGACGACCACCTGGCGGTGGTAGGAGGGGTCGGTCAGCGTCTCCTGGTAGCCGGTCATGCCGGTGGAGAACACGGCCTCGCCGAAGGTCTCCCCCACGGCCCCGTAGGCACGGCCGCGGAAGATGCGGCCGTCCTCCAGGACGAGTACGGCGGGGGCCCGCGTGGCTCCCGGGGCGGAGGTGGTCATCGTGCGCCTTCCTTCGGTGCGTTCTCGGATGTCTTCCCGCGCGCCCCGGCGGGGGTGCCGGAATCGGGGAGGGTGAAGTGTTCGGGGCTGAGCCGGTCGACCTCGCGCACCCAGGCCGGGTGCTCGCCGGCGTCGTCGGAGCGGAATCCGGAGTCGACCAGCCGGTCGCCGTGGCTGAAGGTGACGACGAGGAGGCCGCCCTCGGGCAGCACCTTGCCGGCGATGCCGCGTTCCAGGCGGGCGCCGCGCAGCCGCTCGGCGGGGATGTGGAAGTCGCGGGAGCCGGGCCGCAGCACGGTCAGGCCGCTCGCGTCGAGGGTGAGCTCGGCCCGGCTGCGGACGCCCAGGTCGTGGGCGACGATCCGGTCCAGCCACTGCCCGGCGGTGGTCGAGCCGTGGTAGCGGCCACTCAGCGTGAGGAGCGGCTCACCGGTGTGCTCGGGGGGCGCGGGCAGGTCGGGGATGTCGCTCTGCACCGTCTGCCGCCACTTCCAGCCCTGGCGCATCAGCCAGTAGACCAGTGCCACCACCAGGACCAGCCCCACGACCCAGCCGATGCGGGCGGGCCAGTCGGTGACGGGCGCGGAGTGCTGCGCCGCCGCCCGCGGCAGGGCCGCCGCGATCTGTGGAACGCTCACGTCAACTTCCCCTCGACGACCGTCGCACGGCCCCGCAGGAAGGTGTGGATGACGCGTCCCGGCAGCTCACGCCCCTGGTAGGGGGTGTTCCGGCTGCGGGAGGCGAAGCCCGCGGGGTCCACGACTCCACGGTAAGCGGAGTCGAGGAGGGTCAGGTTCGCGGGCTCGCCGACGGCCAGGGGGCGGCCCTGCCCGGCGAGGCGGCCGATGGCGGCGGGCCGGAAGGACATCCGGTCCGCGACGCCCGCCCAGTCCAGCAGCCCGGTCTCCACCATGGTGTGCTGCACCACGGAGAGCGCGGTCTCCAGGCCGACCATGCCCATGGCCGCGGCGCCCCACTCGCAGTCCTTGTCCTCGTGGGGGTGCGGGGCGTGGTCGGTGGCGACGCAGTCGATGGTCCCGTCGGCGAGCGCCTCGCGCAGCGCGTGCACGTCGGCCTCGGTGCGCAGCGGCGGGTTGACCTTGTAGACGGGGTTGTAGGAGCGGACCAGCTCGTCGGTGAGGAGGAGGTGGTGCGGGGTGACCTCGGCGGTGACGTTCCAGCCCTTGGACTTGGCCCAGCGCACGATCTCCACGGAGCCCGCGGTGGAGAGGTGGCAGACGTGGACGCGGGAGTCGACGTGGGCGGCGAGCAGCACGTCCCGGGCGATGATCGACTCCTCGGCCACGGCCGGCCAGCCACCCAGCCCGAGTTCGGCGGAGACCAGGCCCTCGTTCATCTGGGCTCCCTCGGTCAGGCGGGGCTCCTGGGCGTGCTGGGCCACGACGCCGTCAAAGGCCTTCACGTACTCCAGGGCGCGCCGCATGATGACGGCGTCGTGGACGCACTTGCCGTCGTCGGAGAAGACCTTCACGCCGGCGGCCGAGTCGTGCATGGCGCCGAGCTCGGCGAGCTGGCGCCCTTCCAGGCCGACGGTGACGGCGCCGACCGGCTGCACGTCGCAGTAGCCCGACTCGCGGCCCAGGCGCCAGACCTGCTCGACGACGCCGGCGGTGTCGGCGACGGGGAAGGTGTTGGCCATGGCGTGGACGGCGGTGTAGCCGCCCGCGGCGGCGGCCTTCGTGCCGGTCAGGACCGTCTCGGAGTCCTCCCGGCCGGGCTCGCGCAGGTGGGTGTGGAGGTCGACGAGGCCGGGGAGCAGCACCTGGCCGGCCGCCTCGACCACCTCGGCGCCGTCCGCGGCGAGGTCCGGGCCGAGGGCGGCGATGCTTTCGCCGTCGATCAGGACGTCAGTGGGCTCACCGCCGAGCGGCTTCACACCGCGGATCAGGGTCTTGCTCATCGGTTGTTCTCCTCGGTGGCGCGGGGTTCGGCGGGGGCGCTCAGGGCGGACTCGTTGCCGCCGAGCAGCAGGTAGAGGACGGCCATGCGGATGGAGACGCCGTTGGTGACCTGTTCGACCGCGGTGCAGCGGGGCGAGTCGGCGACCTCGGCGGTGATCTCCATGCCGCGGTTCATGGGGCCGGGGTGCATGACGACGGCGTGCTCCGGCATGCGGGCCATGCGGTCGCCGTCCAGGCCGTAGCGGCGGGCGTACTCGCGCTCGGTGGGGAAGAACGCGGCGTTCATCCGCTCCCGCTGTACCCGGAGCATCATCACGGCGTCGGAGCCGGCCAGCACCCGGTCCAGGTCGTAGGAGACCTCGCAGGGCCAGGACTCCACGCCGACGGGCAGCAGGGTGGGCGGGGCGACCAGGGTGACGTGTGCGCCCAGGGTGCCGAGCAGGTGGACGTTGGAGCGGGCGACCCGGCTGTGGAGGATGTCGCCGACGATGGTGACGCGGCGGCCTGCGAGGTCCTTCCCGCTGCCGATGTGGCGGCGCATGGTGAAGGCGTCCAGCAGGGCCTGGGTGGGGTGCTCGTGGGTGCCGTCGCCGGCGTTGACGACGGACCCGCCGATCCAGTCCGAGGTCGCCAGGCGGTGCGGGGCGCCGGAGTCGTGGTGGCGGATGACGACGGCGTCGGCGCCCATGGCCTCCAGGGTCAGCGCGGTGTCCTTGAGCGATTCGCCCTTGGAGACCGACGAGCCCTTGGCGGAGAAGTTGATGACGTCCGCGGAGAGACGTTTCGCCGCGGCCTCGAAGGAGATCCGGGTGCGGGTGGAGTCCTCGAAGAAGAGGTTGACGACGGTGCGGCCGCGCAGCGTGGGCAGCTTCTTGATGGGCCGGTCCGCCACCCGGGCCATCTCCTCGGCGGTGTCGAGGATGAGGACGGCGTCCTCATGGGTGAGGTCGGCGGCCGAGATGAGGTGACGCATCATCCGGTTTCTCCGTAGGTGGGTGAAGTCGGGCGGGATTGTCCGGCGCGTGGGCATGCCGATCCACCCGGCGGTGCCGGGCGGGGTGTCGGTGGCTAGCGCTCGCCGGTCGGGGCGGTCTGCTTCACTCCGAGCAGCACGGCGTCGCGGCCGTCCTCCTCGGCGAGCTGGACCTTGACCGTCTCCCGCAGCGACGTGGGGAGGTTCTTGCCGACGTAGTCGGCGCGGATGGGCAGTTCCCGGTGGCCGCGGTCGACGAGGACCGCGAGCTGCACGGCGCGGGGGCGGCCGATGTCGCCGAGCGCGTCGAGCGCGGCGCGGATGGTGCGGCCCGAGAAGAGCACGTCGTCCACGAGCAGCACGAGCCGGCCCTCGACCCCGTCGCCGGGGATGTCGGTGCGGGCCAGCGTGCGGGCCGGGCCCAGGCGCAGGTCGTCGCGGTACATGGTGATGTCGAGGGAGCCGACGGGCACGGCGCGGCCGGTGATCTCCTCAAGCTTCGCGGCGAGCCGCCGGGCGAGGAAGACGCCGCGGGTGGGGATGCCCAGGAGCACCACGTCGTCGGCGCCCTTGGCGCGTTCGACGATCTCGTGGGCGATGCGGGTGAGCATCCGGGCGATGTCGGGGCCCTCGAGCACGGGCCGGGGCGCTGCGGCGCCCGCGTGATCGGTACTGCTGGGTGCGTCCATACGAAACGGACCTCCTTCTCCGCCTCACGGGACGGCTCTTAAAGGACGTCTGGGGTGTCGCGGGCCACAAGAGACCGGAAGCCTCATGCCGGACCTCGACGCGTCAACCGTATCAGGGGCATGTGCGCAGCTCGCACGGCCCTGCCCCACCACTGGCATGCCTCGTTCAGCTTGACGGATGGAGGTTACGCTGCGTAACCTTACGGTGAGTTACCAGCCACGCGGCGGAGCCCGCACATGTTCCAGCGTCCGGGGAGCTTTATGTCCAGCGAATACGCCAAGCAGCTCGGGGCCAAGCTCCGCGCCATCCGCACCCAGCAGGGCCTCTCCCTCCACGGCGTCGAGGAGAAGTCCCAGGGCCGGTGGAAGGCCGTGGTGGTCGGGTCGTACGAGCGCGGCGACCGCGCGGTGACCGTCCAGCGCCTCGCCGAACTGGCCGACTTCTACGGCGTGCCGGTCCAGGAGCTGCTCCCGGGGACGACCCCCGGCGGCGCGGCCGAGCCGCCGCCGAAGCTCGTCCTGGACCTGGAGCGCCTGGCCACCGTGCCCGCGGAGAAGGCCGGCCCGCTGCAGCGCTACGCGGCCACCATCCAGAGCCAGCGCGGCGACTACAACGGCAAGGTGCTCTCGATCCGCCAGGACGACCTGCGCACCCTCGCCGTCATCTACGACCAGTCGCCCTCGGTGCTGACCGAGCAGCTCATCAGCTGGGGCGTGCTCGGCGCCGACGCGCGCCGCGCCGTCCAGCACGAAGAGGTCTGAGCGACCGCGGCACCCCGCGACCGGCGGGCGGTGGAAACCGCCCCGCCCGCCGTCCGGATCAGCGGGTGCGGTACTGCGCCCCGACGACCTCCGGCAGCAGCCGTTCGGCCAGCCGCGGCGGGAGTGCCTGGAGCACCGCGAGGACGGGCGCCATGCGCTGCGGCAGCGTCCCGTCGGCACCGACGCCGGCCAGCGTGAGCGCCGCCGCCACCTCCTGGTCGGTCATCGTCTCCGGGTCCAGTCCGGCGGCCGCCGCCGGCAGGGCCGGGTCCACCCGCACCGGCCCGTGGCTGCGGGCCCGTGCCACGGCCGCCGCCAGCTCGGTGAGCAGGCTCCGCACCGCCTCCGCCCCCGCAGCCGCCGCCGTGACCGTCAGGTGGAGGTTGGCCGGGGAGACACCGAAGGCCGGTTGCGGCTGGAGGTACCAGCCACTGCCCCGCAGCTCGTCGGCGACGACGAAGACGTCCAGGCCGGGGTCGTCGGAGGCGACGGCCACCAGTGAGGCGTCCGGGCGCCCCAGGACCCGCAGCCCCGGGATCCGCCCCACCCCCTCGGTGATCTCCTGCACGGCACGGTGCACCCGCAGCGCCAGGTCCCGGTAGCCGTCGGTGCCGAGGTACCGCAGCACCGCCCAGGCCGCCGCCAGCGGACCTGCCGGCTTGGTGCCCTGCAAGGTGGCGTTGACGACCGGGTAGCCCGGCCAGGAGGCGTGGGCGAACCAGCCGTGGCGGCGCAGCCCGGCGTCGGCGAAGAGCAGCACCGAGGCGCCCTTGGGCGTGTAGGCGTACTTGTGGAGGTCCACCGCGAGTGAGGTGACGCCCGGCACCGAGAGGTCGAAATCGGGCACCGGGACCACCTCCGCACCGCGCAGGTGTCCCAGGTACCAGCCGCCGATACAGGCGTCGACGTGGCAGAGCACCCCCCGCCCGGCCGCGAGGGCGGCGACCTCGCCCACCGGGTCGACCACTCCGTGGGCGTAGGAGGGCGCCGAGACCACCACCAGGGCGGTGCGGTCGGTGAGCGCCGCAGCCACTCCGGCGGGGCGGGCCCGGAAGGTCTGCGGGTCGACGGGGACGCTGACGACCCGCAGGCCCAGCAGTTTCGCCGCCTTGTGGAAGGCCGGGTGCGCGGTGACCGGCAGGACGAGCTCCGGTGCCGTGACGCCACGGGTGGACCGGGCGTGCTCGCGGGCGGTGAGGACGGCCAGCAGGCAGCTCTCGGTGCCGCCGCTGGTGAAGGTGCCGGCACTTGCCGGGCCGCCGCCGAGCAGCGCCGCGGCCCGGGCCACGACGTCGTTCTCCAGGGTGACGACGCTGGGGAAGGCCGTCATGTCCAGCCCGTTGACCCCGGCGAAGGCCTGGTGCGCGGCCGCGGCCAGCTCCTCCAGTTCCGGCAGCCCCGCGTCGTAGACGTACGCCATGGTCCGTCCCCCGCGGACCGGCAGGTCCGCCGCCCGCAGCTCCGCGAGCCGGCGTAGTATCGCGGCCCCGCCGGCGGGCTCCCCGGCCGCCTCCTGCCGCGCCGCCGGTGTGTCCTGCCCGCTCATCCACTCTCCCGTCGCCGCGCCCGCGGGGCCCGGGGACGTCGCCCGGCAGGGCGGCGCCCGGGCCCCTTCTGATCACTGCGGCACGCTAGGCGACCCGTGCGGACATGCACCAGGCCCGGGACGGAACCGTGTGGTGGTTCCGTCCCGGGCCTGGTCGGTGTGGTGCGCGTCCTCGCGGGACCGGCGCCCGGCTCACGCCTCGCGGCGTGCCTTGGGCCCCACGTCCTTCAGCCGTCCCAGCAGACCGTTGACGAAGGAGGGGGAGTCGTCCGTGGAGAACTCCTTGGCCAGCTGCACCGCCTCGTCGATGACCACGGCGTCCGGAGTCTCCTCCTCCCACAGCAGCTCGTAGGCGCCGAGCCGGAGGATGTTGCGGTCGACGACCGGCATGCGGTCCATCGTCCAGCCGACCGCGTAGGTGGCGATCAGCTCGTCGATGCGGGTGACATGGGCGGCGTAGCCCTCGACGAGCTGCATGGTGTACTCGTTCACCGGCGGCTGTCGGGGGTCGGTCCGCGCGTGGCGCATCCAGTCGGCCAGGACGGTCTGCACGTCGGCACCCCGCTGGTCGGCCTCGAAGAGGATCTGGAACGCGCGTTTGCGGGCCTTGTTGCGGGCAGCCACGGTTAGCTGTTCACCCGGCCGAGGTACTCACCGGAGCGGGTGTCGACCTTGATCTTCTCACCGGTGGTGATGAAGAGCGGGACCTGGATCTCGTAGTCGGTCTCCAGGGTGGCCGGCTTGGTGCCGCCGGTGGAGCGGTCGCCCTGGACGCCGGGCTCGGTCTCCTTGATGACGAGCTCGACCGCGGCCGGCAGCTCGACGTAGAGCACCTCGCCGTCGTGCTGCGCCACGACCGCCTCGAAGCCCTCGAGGAGGAAGTTCGCTGCCTCGCCGACGGTCTTGCGGTCGACGTGGAGCTGGTCGTAGGTGTCCATGTCCATGAACACGAAGTAGTCGCCGTCCATGTACGAGAACTGCATCCCGCGCTTGTCGACGTTGGCCGTCTCGACCTTCACACCGGCGTTGAAGGTCTTGTCCACCACCTTGCCGGAGAGCACGTTCTTCAGCTTGGTGCGGACGAAGGCCGGGCCCTTGCCGGGCTTGACGTGCTGGAACTCGACGACGGACCAGAGCTGGCCGCCTTCGAGCTTGAGCACCAGGCCGTTCTTGAGGTCGTTCGTGGATGCCACGGTTGCGGAATCTCCTGGACTACAGCTGGGTGGGAACGCAAGAAGAGTCCGCGGTGAACCTCCGGCTCACAGTGCGAGCAGCTCCTTGGTCGTGATCGTGAGTAGCTCTGGCCCGCCGTCCGTCTCGGGACGGACGACGAGTGTGTCGTCGATGCGGACCCCGCCCCGACCCGGAAGGTGGACCCCCGGAGCGACGGTGACCGGCACGCAAGCGTCCAGTTTACCCATGGCCGCGGGGGACAACTGGGGGTCCTCGTCGATTTCGAGCCCCACACCGTGACCGGTGCGCGGCCCCAGACCCGCACCGTACCCCGCGCCCTCCAGCACGGTACGCGCCGCGTGGTCCACCTCCCGGCACTCCACGCCCGGCACCAGCGCCTGCCGGCCGGCCCGCTGAGCGGCGAAGACGACATCGTACAACTCGATCTGCCAGTCCGCGGGGGTGGAGCCGATGACGAAGGTCCGCCCGATCTCGCAGCGGTAGCCGCGGTAGTTCGCCCCCACGTTCACCGACAGGAAGTCGCCTTCCTCGACCCGCCGGTCGGTGGGGACGTGACCGGGCCGCCCCGAGTGCGGCCCGGTGCCCACCGAGGTGGGGAAGGCCGGCCCGTCCGCGCCGTGGTCCACCAGCCGGCGCTCCAGCTCCAGCGCCAGGTGCCGCTCGGTGCGGCCGACCAGGATCGACTCCAGCAGCTCCCCCAGGGCCTGGTCGGCGATCTCCGCCGCGATGCGCAGGCAGGCGATCTCGTCCTCGTCCTTGACCAGCCGCTGCGTCTCCACCGCGCAGCCCAGGTCGTCCAGGCGCAGCCTGGGCACGACCAGGGAGATGGTGCGGTGGCGGGCCACCGTGAGGTGGTGCTCCTCGACCGCCACCGAGTCCGCGCCGGCCCGCGCGGCGTACTCCGCGGCGGCCACCACCGGGTCGCCGCCGGGCGCCGAGGGCAGGACGCTGACCCGCAGGTCCTCGGCCGGGCGCCCTTCGGACGGCTCCCCGGTCGGGGGGCTCGGGCACAGCAGGGTGTCGTCCCCTTCGTGCACCAGGAGGGCGGCGCCGGCCGGCGCACACCCCGTGAGGTACCGGATGTTGGCGGGACGCGAGACGAGTGCCGCGGCGCTGCCCACGGCGGCGCACCGGTCCCGTAGTCGCGCGCGTCTGACCGCGTACAGCTCGGACATGTGGCGAGCCTATGTGCGTGCCCGTGCGGGGGCCGTCCGGGAGCCGCCGCCAGGGTGACCCGCTCGGCGTACCTCACCGCCGGACGGCGGCCGGCCGGGCCTTTCTCACCAGCTCGGCGGGGAGGCCAGGCTGCGGGCCACGACCTCGTCGAGCATGCGCGCGGTGGTCGCCACGTCGTGGGAGGAGTTGTCGATGATGGGCAGTCCGGAGCCGTACCAGCCGGCCATCCGGCCGTGGATGCGGGCGACCTCCTCGTCGGAGAGCCTACGGTTGCCGCTGCGCCGGGCGTTGCGCTCCAGGACGATCTCCAGCCCGGGCAGCAGCACCACCGGCAGCAGCCCCGGACCGACGTGCCGCTTCCAGCCGCCGAGGCCGACCACGGGGCGGTCGGGGAAGACGGCGTCGTCCAGGATGCAGGAGATGCCGTTGGCCAGGAAGTTGCGGGCGGCGAAGCCGCAGGTGCGGCGGGCCAGCCGGTACTGGGCCTCGGAGTGCTCGTTCCAGCCGGCCTGCGGGTCGGCGAAGCCGGCCCGGACCCACTCGCGGACGTCGTCGAGGCTGATGTGCGCGGTGGGCACCCGCCGCAGGTCGGCCCAGTGCCGGGCGACGCTGGTCTTGCCGGCGCCGGCGGGCCCTATCAGCAGGACGGCGACCGCGGCGTGCGCGACGTCCGGCACCGTCGCGTCCGGCTGGGGGCTGGGCAGGTCCACCAGTGCGCCCGGCGGCAGCGCCAGGTGGCCGGTCTGCTCGCCGGCCTGCGGCGGCGGCCCCTGGTAGCCGTGGCCCGGCCAGGCACCGGCAGGTGACCCGCCCGGGACGGGCGGCTGCGGTGCGGGGTGCTGCGGCGGGACGGCGGGGGCCTGCGGCGGGCCGGGACGGTGCGGCGGCACCGGGGGGTGCCCGGCGTGGTGGGCGTGCGGAGCCGGCTGCTCGGCGCTCTGGCCCCAGTGCCCGGCGGGCGGGGTTCCCGGGCCGGGTGCGGCCCGGTAACCCGGCGGCTGCGAGGGCCCCACTGCGTCCTGCATCGGTGGCTCTCCGTCTCGTGCGTGGCGGAACGTGTGCCGGCCGGCGTCGGGAGGACACGTCGCCGCGGGCCGGGGCCCTTCGGCGGCACGCTGAGGGGCACAGCGAACGGTACCGTTCCCCACCGGCTCAGTGGGAGCGCGGTCGCCCCGCAGGGGCCGGAACCCGCCGTGGGACGCGGGAGGCCGGGCACGGTGACGGCCCCTCACGGGGCCTGCGGCGGGGGGCCGCCGCCTGAGGGGGCGTCACCGGCGCGGGACCGGGTCAGTCCAGCTCCTCCGCCAGCGCCCGCAGCGCGAGCCGGTAGGAGCCGATGCCGAAGCCCGCGACCGTGCCGCTGGCCACCGCGGAGATCACCGAGGTGTGGCGGAACTCCTCACGGGCGTGCGGGTTGGAGATGTGGACCTCGATCAGCGGGGCGGTGCGCTGTGCCGCGGCGTCCCGCATCGCGTAGGAGTAGTGGGTGAAGGCGCCGGGGTTGATGACGACGGGTACCGCGCCGTCCGCGGCCTCGTGGAGCCAGCGCACCAGCTCGCCCTCGTCGTTGGTCTCGCGGACCTCGACGTCGAGGCCCAGCTCCTTGCCGAGCACGGTGCACTGCTCGACGAGGCCGGCGTAGCTCGTCGCGCCGTAGACGTCGGGCTCCCGGGAGCCGAGCCGGCCGAGGTTGGGGCCGTTGAGGACGAACACGCGGCGGGTCATGGGGACACCTCGTAGTGGCAGGGGGGCAGGGGGTGGGATGCGGTGGGCACCGCTGCAAGGCGGTGTCCGCGGGCCCGCCGTGGCGGCGGGGGCCGGCGGACACCGCCCCGGTCACCGTTCGAGGACGGTGGTCACTCGGCGATCTCGGCGTGCGCGGCCAGCAGCATCGCCGGGTCGGGGCTCTCCAGCACGGTGGGCTTGGCCAGGCCGTCCAGGACGATGAACCGCAGCCGGTCGCCGCGGGACTTCTTGTCGACCTTCATGTTCTCCAGCAGCTTGGGCCACTGGTCGCCGCGGTAGGTCAGCGGCAGGCCCACCGAGCCGAGGACGGACCGGTGCCGGTCGGCGGTCGCGTCGTCCAGCCGTCCGGCGATGCGGCCCAGCTCGGCGACGAAGACCATGCCGACGGAGACCGCGGCGCCGTGCCGCCACTTGTAGCGCTCGTTCTTCTCGATGGCGTGCGCCAGCGTGTGGCCGTAGTTGAGGATCTCGCGCAGCCCCGACTCCTTGAGGTCCTCGGAGACGACGCGGGCCTTGACCCGGATGGCACGCTCGATCAGCTCGGCGGTGTGCGGCCCGTCGGCGCGCCGGGCGCCCTCCGGGTCGGACTCGACGAGGTCGAGGATGGCGGGGTCGGCGATGAACCCGGCCTTGATGACCTCGGCCAGGCCGGAGACGTAGTCGTGGACGGGGAGCGAGTCCAGCGCCGCCAAGTCGCACAGGACGCCGACCGGCGGGTGGAAGGCGCCGACCAGGTTCTTGCCCTCGGCGGTGTTGATGCCGGTCTTGCCGCCCACGGCGGCGTCCACCATGCCGAGCACGGTGGTGGGGACCGCGACCCACCGCACGCCGCGCAGCCAGGAGGCCGCGACGAAGCCGGCCACGTCGGTGGTGGCCCCGCCGCCGACGCCGACGATCACGTCGCTGCGGGTGAAGCCGGTCTGCCCCAGCGCCTTCCAGCAGTACGCGGCGACCTCGACGGTCTTGGCCTCCTCGGCGTTGGGCAGCTGGATCGCGACGGCCTCGTAGCCCTGGGCCGCGAGGTCCTCACGCAGGGCCTCGCCGGTCGCCGCCAGCGCCTCCGGGTGGAGCACCGCCACGCGCTGCGCCTCGGTACCGATCAGCGCGGGCAGCTCGTCCAGCAGCTGCCGGCCGACCAGCACCTCGTAGGCGTCCGCACCCGCCGTGGCGCCGACCTGGATCCGGGTGACCTGCTCGCTCGTCATGCGTCCTTCAGCTCCAATGCGTCGAGGACGGCCGCAGCGACCTCCTCGGGGGTCCGTCCCTCGGTGCCCACCACGGCACGGGAGACCTCGGTGTAGAGGGGGCGGCGCTCCTCCATGAGCTGCCGCCACCGCTGCCGGGGGTTGACCACCAGCAGCGGACGCGGCGAGTCCAGTCCGACGCGCCGCACGGCCTCGCCGACGCCCATGTCGAGGAAGACCACCGGCAGGCCGGCCAGCAGCTCCCGGGTGCCGGCGTCGAGGATCGCGCCGCCGCCCAGGGCCAGTACCCCGTCGTGGGCGGCGAGGGCCGCGGCCACCGCCTCGCGCTCCAGCGCCCGGAAGTGCTCCTCGCCGTCGTCGACGAAGATGTCGGAGATCTCCCTGCCGGCGGCGGCGACGATGTCCGCGTCGGTGTCGCGGAAGCCCACGCCCAGCCGCTGGGCGAGCAGCGCGCCGACCGTCGACTTGCCGACGCCCATGGGCCCGACCAGGACGACGAGCGGGCGGGGGCGGACCTGGTCCACGCCGCTCACCGGATCGCCAGGTGTTCGAGGTAGGAGGTGACGTTGCGGTGGGTCTCGGCCACGTTGTCGCCGCCGAACTTCTCCGCCACCGCGTCGGCCAGCACCAGCGCCACCATGGCCTCGGCCACGATGCCGGCGGCCGGCACGGCGCACACGTCGGAGCGCTGGTGGTGGGCGGCGGACTCCTCGCCGGTGGCGACGTCGACGGTGCGCAGCGCCCGCGGCACGGTGGCGATGGGCTTCATCGCGGCCCGGACCCGCAGCAGCTCGCCGGTGGTCAGGCCGCCCTCGGTGCCGCCGCTGCGGCCGGAGACCCGGCGGATGCCGTGCTCGCTGGGGACGATCTCGTCGTGGGCGCGGGACCCCGGCACCCGGGCGAGGTCGAAGCCGTCGCCGACCTCGACGCCCTTGATGGCCTGGATACCCATGAGCGCACCCGCCAGGCGTGCGTCCAGCCGGCGGTCCCAGTGCACGTGGGAGCCGAGGCCGACGGGCACGCCGTAGGCGAGGACCTCGACGACGCCGCCGAGGGTGTCGCCGTCCTTGTGGGCCTGGTCGATCTGGGCGACCATCGCCTGGCTCGCGGCGGCGTCCAGGCAGCGCACCGGGTCGGCGTCCAGCCGCTCGACGTCCGAGGGCTTGGGGTGCACGCCGTAGGGGGCCTTGGCGGCGCCCAGCTCCACGACGTGGCTGACGATCTCGATGCCGGCGGTGCGCTCCAGGTAGGAGCGGGCCACCGCGCCGAGCGCCACCCGGGCGGCGGTCTCCCGCGCCGAGGCGCGCTCCAGCACCGGGCGGGCCTCGTCGAAGCCGTACTTCTGCATGCCGGCGAGGTCTGCGTGGCCGGGGCGGGGCCGGGTCAGCGGGGCGTTGCGGGCGAGTTCGGCCAGCTCCGCCTCGTCGACCGGGTCGGCGGCCATCACCTTCTCCCACTTGGGCCACTCGGTGTTGCCGACCATGACGGCCACCGGGGAGCCGAGGGTGCGGCCGTGGCGCACGCCGCCGAGGAAGGTGACCTCGTCGCGTTCGAACTTCATCCGGGCACCGCGGCCGTAGCCGAGACGGCGGCGCGCCAGGGCGTCGGCCACCATGTCCGTCGTGATCGGTACGCCGGCCGGAAGGCCCTCCAGCGTCGCCACCAGTGCGGGGCCGTGCGACTCCCCCGCCGTCAGCCAACGCAACCTGCTCAACGGTGCTCCTCGTGTGCGCCTGGGATGTTTCCCCGATCCTCCCATGTCGGCGGGGTGGGCCCGTGCGGCAGTCCACGGAACGGGACCTCGGGGCGTCGGCCCCAGGCGGTGGTCAGCGGCCGGCGAGCGCCCGCTGTCCGGCGGCCCGCATGGCGGCGAGCGGCGCCGGGGAGCGGCCGGTCATCAGCTCGACCTGGAGGACGGCCTGGTGCACCAGGAGGTCCAGACCCCCCAGCAGCACCCCGTCGCGCTTGGTCCAGGCCGCGGCGAGCGGGGTCGGCCAGGGCTCGTAGAGCACGTCGAAGAGGGTGCCTGGCCGCTCGGGCACGGCCTCGGCGAGCTCGTCGGTGGCGCCGGCCGGCGTGGTGGCGATCACCAGGGGGGCGGTGAGCGCCTCGGCGGCCCGCCGCCACGGCTCGGTGTGCACCGGGACGCCGAGCCGCTCGCCCCAGCCGCGCATCTCCTCGGCCCGGGCGTCGCTGCGCACGTAGGCGGTGACCTCGGCCACGCCCACGCGGGCCAACGCGGCGACCGCGGACCCGGCGGTGGCGCCCGCTCCGAGGACGGCGGCGTGCGGCACGCCGGTGACACCGCGCTCACGCAGTGCGGCGACCAGGCCGGGCACGTCGGTGTTGTGGCCGACGCGGCGGCGGTCGGCCGTCCACACCACGGTGTTGACGGCCTCGACGGCCCTCGCGGTGTCGCTGACCTCGTCCAGCAGCGGGATGACGGCCCGCTTGAGCGGCATCGTCAGCGAGAGCCCCAACCAGGACGCGTCCAGTTCCGCCAGGAAGCCGGGCAGGGCCTCCTCGGTCACCTCGTGGCGGCCGTACTCCCAGTCGGCCAGGCCGAGTTCGGCGTAGGCCGCGCGGTGCAGCACCGGGGAGAGGGAGTGGGCGATGGGCGAACCGAGGACGGCGGCGTGCCGCGTTTCAGTGGCCGGAGCTGTCATCGAACTTTTCCTTGAGCCGGAGGAATTCGGAGTGGGTCCTGGCGAACTCCGTCTTGTTCATGCCGTCGGTCGCCACGAAGTACAGCCAGCCGTCGTGCGTCGGGGCGAGGGTGGCCTTGAGCGCCTCCTGGCCCGGGTTGTCGATCGGGCCGGGCGGGAGTCCCCGGTGGGTGTAGGTGTTGTACGGGTTCTGATCGGAGTTGATCTCCCGCTCGCTGATGTCGATGTTCGACTGGCCCTTGAGGTAGTTGTAGGTCGAGTCGAACTGGAGCTTCTGGTTGGTGTCGGTGTTGGTCGGCTTGAGCCGGTTGTAGACGACCTCCGCCATCTTGCGGAAGTCCTCGTCCGTCTTGCCCTCCGCCTGGACCAGGCTGGCGACGGTGACGAGGTCGCGGGGCGAGTCCAGGCCGAGCTTGGATGCCTGGCCTGCGAGGTCGTACCGGGTGTAGCTGGCCTTGGCCCGGGAGACCATGTCCTTGAGGACCGACTCGGGTGTCGCGTGGTCGCCGACGCTGTACGTCGAGGGCCAGAGGAAGCCCTCCAGCGGGTCCATGACGTCGGGGCCGGGCTCCGCCCAGGAGGGGAGGCCCAGCTTGTCGGCGTCCTCCTTGGCCACCGAGGCCGTGGTGCCGGGCTTCACCTTGAGCTTGGCGTCTATGAGCTTGTAGATCCCCGCGTTGCGGGTGCCCTCGGGGACGGTGAGGCCGTTGCGGCTGGTCGGGTTCAGCATGAGGCTCACCGCGGCGGCGCCCGACATCCGCTTGTGCATGTTGTAGGCGCCGGGCTGGATGGTGTTGCCCTTGGGGTTGTCGGTCGCCGCCGCCACGAAGGCCTGGGAGCTCTTGACGACGCCGGCCTTCTCCAGGACGCGGCCCATGTCGCCGGTGGAGGCGCCGTCGGGGATCTCGACCTGCGTCGACCCCGAGCCGGAGCCCTCGTAGTCCGGGGGCGGGGCGAAGTGGGTCTGGTAGAAGTCGTAGCCGAACCAGCCGACCACGCCGACGCCGGCCACCAGTACGGCGCTCATGGTCAGGCAGGCCAGGCCGCTGCGGCGCTTGGGCCTGCCGCCGCCGCGGCGCCCGCGCCGTCCGCCGTCGCCGTCCTCGTCCTCGTCCGGGTCCGCGGGCTCCGGGTCGTGGTCCCCGAAGGCCGCGTGGCCCTCGGTGCCGTCGTCGAAGAAGGCGTCGCCGGGGGTGGCCGCCGGGGTGCCGCGGCGGGGGCCGGGGACGTGCTCGCCGGTGTCGGTCGCCCAGCCGTGCGGGTCGCCGTCCGGGTCCGCCCACTGTCCGTGGCCGTCCTCGCCGCCCTGCCACTGCCCGTGACCGGGCGCACCGTCCCAGCCGCCGTGCGGGCCGTCCTGCTGCGGGACGTGGGGGAACTGCGCGGTCTCCGGTCCGGCGGCCTGCGGGTGCCGGCCGTACGCGTCGGGCCCGGCGGCGTAGGCGTCCGCGCCGGGGTGGTAGGCGTCGTGGCCGGGGCCGTAGGGGTCGGCACCGTAGGGCTCGGCGGGCCGCTCGGCCGCGTACGGGTCGTAGGCGTAGCCGGGGTCCTGGTAGCCGGGCCCGGGGTGGTGCCCGCCGGGGTGTGCCGGCTGGGCGGGGTAGGACGGGTGGCCCTGCCAGCCGCCGGGGTCCATCGGGAGTTCGCCGGTGCCGTGCGGGTCGCCGCCCCAGCCCTGGCCGTAGTAGGTGCCCTGGCCCAGGTGGTCCTGGCCGGGGTAGCCCTGGCCGGGCTGGGCGGTGCCGTCGGCCGGGGGGCCGTAGGGGTCGGCCTGGTGGCCGGCCTGCGGGTGCTGCTGGTGGGACGGTGCCCGGGGGACGCCCTGGCCGCCGTAGTTCCCCGAGTCCCCGTAGAGGGGGTCCTCCGGGTGCCACGGTTCATGGCCGTAGCCTCGGCCGTACTCAGTCATCGATCCCCTAGGGCCGCGAGGCCCGCGCGGTCACCCGGGCACCTCAGCCCGTGCGCGGCCTCTTCCTGCACCGGGGGCCGTCCGTGTTCCCGGCCCCGTCGCGCGAGACGTTACCGTACCGCCCTCAGGTCACCGGCTGGACCGGTTCACCTGGTGCCTGACCGGAGACCCGCTCGGTCTCCAGTGCGCTCTGCAGGATGACCACGGCAGCCGCCTGGTCGACGACCGAGCGGCCCTTCTTGGACCGTACGCCGGAGGCCCGCAGCCCCTGGGCCGCGGTGACGGTTGTCATACGTTCGTCGACCAGCCGCACCGGCACCGGCGCGAGTGTGCGGGCCATCTCGGTGGCGAACGCGCGCACCTTCGCCGCGGCCGGGCCCTCCGTCCCCTTCAGGGAGCGGGGCAGCCCGACCACGACCTCCAGTGGCTCGTACTCGGCGACGATGGCGGCCAGCCGCCGGTGGGCGGCCGGGACGTCGCGTCCCGGCACGGTCTCCACCGGGGTGGCGAGGACCCCGTCGGGGTCGCACGAGGCGACCCCGATCCGGGCGTCCCCGACGTCGACGGCGATGCGCCTTCCGCGTCGCACGGCTCAGGCCGCCTCGGTCACGAGGCGCTCGACGGCCTGGAGGGCCTCCGGGACGGCCTCGGGGTTCTGGCCACCGCCCTGGGCCACGTCCGGCTTGCCGCCGCCTCCGCCGCCGAGGGCCTTGGCGGCGGCGCGGACCAGGTCGCCGGCCTTCAGGCCCCGCTCGCGGGCGGTCTCGTTGGTGGCGACGACGGTCAGCGGACGACCGCCGGCCACGCTGAACAGGGCGACGACGGCCGGACGGTCGGACGGGATGCGGCCGCGGACGTCGAGCACCAGGGTGCGCAGGTCGTCGGCGGTGGTGCCGTCGGGGACCTGGGCGGCCACGAGCGCCACCCCCCGCACGTCGCGGGCGCCGGCGGCGAGGCCCCCGGCGGCCTGGAGCACCTTCTCGGCGCGGAACCGCTCGATCTCCTTCTCGGCGTCCCGCAGCCGGGTCAGCACACCGGAGATGCGCTCCGGCAGCTCCTCGGGGCGTCCCTTGACCAGCTCGGTGAGCTGGGAGACGACGGTGTGCTCGCGGGCGAGGAACTTGTAGGCGTCCACGCCGACCAGGGCCTCCACGCGGCGCACGCCGGAGCCGATGGAGGACTCGCCGAGCAGCTTGACCAGGCCGAGCTGGGCGGTGTTGTGCACGTGGGTGCCGCCGCACAGCTCCTTGGAGAAGTCGCCGATGGTGACGACGCGGACCCGGTCGCCGTACTTCTCGCCGAACTCGGCGATGGCGCCCTGCTTGCGGGCGTCGTCCATGGACATGACCTCGGCCCGGACGTCGAGTTCGCGGGCCAGCACCTCGTTGATCTTCTGCTCGACGTCGGTGAGGACGGCGCCCGGCACGGGCGTCGGCGAGCCGAAGTCGAAGCGGAAGCGGCCCGGGGAGTTCTCCGAGCCGGCCTGGGCGGCGGTCGGCCCGAGGGCGTCGCGCAGCGCCTGGTGGGTGAGGTGGGTGGCGCTGTGGGCGCGGGCGATGGCGCGGCGGCGGGTGACGTCGATGGCGGCGTAGGCGGTGGCGCCCAGGACGACCTCACCGACCTGCACGACGCCCTTGTGCACGATGACGCCCGGGACCGGCTGCTGCACGTCGCGGACCTCGACGACGGCGCCGGTGTCCAGCTTGATCCGGCCGGTGTCGGCGAGCTGGCCGCCGCCCTCGGCGTAGAACGGGGTGCGGTCCAGGACGACCTCGACCTCGTCCCCCTCGGCGGCGGCGGGGGCGCTCGCGCCGTTGACGAGCAGGCCGACGACGGCTGCCTCGTTCTCGGTGGAGCTGTAGCCGGTGAAGTGGGTGGTGCCGGCTGCGTCGGCGACCTCACGGTAGGCGGAGAGGTCGACGTGGCCGGACTTCTTGGCACGGGCGTCGGCCTTGGCGCGCTCGCGCTGCTCCTTCATCAGGCGGCGGAACCCCTCCTCGTCCACCGAGAGGCCCTGTTCGGCGGCCATCTCGAGGGTGAGGTCGATGGGGAAGCCCCAGGTGTCGTGGAGCAGGAAGGCCTTCTCGCCCGGGAGGACGGAGCCGCCGGCGGCCTTGGTGTCGCTGACGGCGGTGTCCAGGATGTTGGTGCCGGACTTCAGCGTCTTGAGGAAGGCGTTCTCCTCGGCGAGCGCCACCGTCTCGATGCGCCGGCGCTCGGTCAGCAGCTCGGGGTACTGCTGGCCCATGGTCTTGACGACGGTGTCGACGAGTTCGCCGACGACCGGGCCGGTGGCGCCCAGCAGCCGCATGTTGCGCACGGCGCGGCGCATGATGCGGCGCAGCACGTAGCCGCGGCCCTCGTTGCCGGGGACGACACCGTCGCCGATGAGCATGACGGAGGTGCGCATGTGGTCGGCGACCACGCGCAGCGAGACGTCGCTGTTCTCGGCGGCGCCGTAGCGCACGCCGGACAGCTCGGTGGCGCGGTCGATGACGGCCCGCAGGGTGTCCGTCTCGTACATGTTGTGGACGCCCTGCAGGATCATGGCGAGGCGTTCCAGGCCGAGGCCGGTGTCGATGTTCTTGCTGGGCAGCTCCCCGAGGATCGGGAAGTCCTCCTTGCCCTCGCCGGCACCGCGCTCGTACTGCATGAAGACCAGGTTCCAGATCTCCACGTAGCGCTCGTCGTTGACGGCCGGACCGCCCTCGACGCCGAACTCGGGGCCGCGGTCGTAGTTGATCTCCGAGCAGGGGCCGCAGGGCCCGGGGACGCCCATGGACCAGTAGTTCTCGCTCTTGCCCAGGCGCTGGATGCGCTCGGCGGGGACGCCGACCACCTCGCGCCAGATCCGCTCGGCCTCGTCGTCGTCGAGGTAGACGGTGATCCACAGGCGCTCGGGGTCGAGGCCGTAGCCGCCGTCGGCGACCGAGGAGGTGAGCAGCTCCCAGGCGAGCTTGATGGCACCTTCCTTGAAGTAGTCGCCGAAGGAGAAGTTGCCGCACATCTGGAAGAACGTGCCGTGCCGGGTGGTCTTGCCGACCTCCTCGATGTCCGGCGTGCGCACGCACTTCTGCACGCTGGTGGCGCGCGGGGCGGGCGGCTTGACCTCGCCCAGGAAGTACGGCTTGAACGGCACCATGCCCGCGGGGACCAGCAGCAGGGTCGGGTCGTCCGCGATGAGCGACGCCGACGGCACGACCAGGTGCCCACGCTCCTCGAAGAAGCTCAGCCAGCGGCGGCGGATTTCAGCCGACTCCATCAGTGGTCCTCATTCCTCTTCCGGCCGGTGGTCTCACCGGTGTTCTCGTGTCGCTCGATGCCGCGGGGCCCCTGGTGGGAGCCGAGTCGCGCGGTACCGGGCACCGGCTGCGGGCGTGCGGGCAACCGGCGTGCCGGCTCCGCCTCCCGCAGGCCGAGCGCCTCGTGAAGCTGTTCCTCACGGTCCGCCATTCCCGTCCGTACGTCCACCGCAAATCGACGGACGCGCGCGCCGGCGGCCAGTGCCCGGTCCGCGGCCTGTGCCGCGAGCGAGTCGGGCTGGAGCCTGCGGAGCTTGGTGTGCACCTTGGTGGTGGCCCACACGCCGGCGGCGGCGCCGGTGGTGAACCAGAAAGCGCGGCGGAACATGCCTGTGATCAGTCCTCGGTTCGGCGGTTGCGCCGCCCTCGTCGTGCGGCGGGCACGGAGCGGCCCACCACCACCCGGCGGCGTTCTCGTGGGGGCTCGGGCGGCCCGGACGCGTCCTTGCGGCCCAGCGCCCGGCGCACGCCGTAGCCGAAGGCCGCGACCTTCACCAGCGGGCCTCCGAACGCGGAGGAGACCGTGGAGGAGAGGGCGGAGGCGTTGGCGGTGACCTCCTGGACGTCCGCGGTGATCGCGTCGACGCGGGCGAGCTGGCTGTGTGCCGAGCGCACCGTCGCCGAGGCCTCGGCCAGCAGCGGGACGGCCTGTTCGGACACGCGCGAGACCAGCTTCGTCGTCGCCCTGAGCGTCTGTGCCAGTCTCGCCAGCGCGACGGCGAGGAACGACACGAGGATCGCCCAGAAGACGGCCACGAGGATCCCGGCCACCTCACCACCGGTCACGTCGGGCACCGCTTTCTCTTCGAGGGACGTCGGGGACGGGACACCGCCGCGGAAGGACCGGGGCCGGCAGCTGCTTCCGGTACCGGAAGGCCGCCCCCGCGGATGCCGGACGGCAGCCTTCCGGCCACCGCGCGTCCCGCTCCTCCACCACAGGTTCCAGGACTGACGACCCTACCGCGCCGGGCCCCGCCGACCACACGCGCGGCGGTCCGGAACAGCGGCGCCCCACCGCGCGATTGTACGGTCCGCGTACCTGCGAGTACGCTCCGTGTGCCATGCGACGCTCCCCGCGCCACGTTCCCAGGCCCGCATGTCCCCCCGATGCTCCGCCGGCCCCGGCCGACGACGACGCGCTGCCCCGCCACGGCGGTCCGCAGGAACGTGCCTCCCCCGCCGGGGGGCTGCGCGAGCGGGCCGGTGAGGGCGATCGAGCGGCCGCTGTCCGCAGCCGCCGCTCGACGCACCGGGAGCCCGGCCGCAAAACGCCGGGGACGCCCGTCGGCGGGGACGCGGCAGGCGAAGGGGCGGACGGCGAACCGGAGGGACGGGTCCTGCACGTGCCGGGCGATCTCGGCGTGGCCCTCGGGCGTTTCGTGGGGCGGCGGGCCGAGACCGCCGCGCTCGCCGAGGACCTGGAACGTTCGCGCCTGGTGACGCTGACGGGGCCGGGCGGCGTCGGCAAGTCACGGCTGGCCCGGTGGGCGGCGTTCGGCGTCCAGGACCGGTTCCCGCACGGGGTGTGGCGCGTCGACCTCTCGGCCGTCCGAGACCCGGGGGTGGTGGCGCACGCCGCGGCCAGGGCGCTGGGGCTGGCCGACAACACCGACCGGCCGCCCGCCGAGGTGCTCGTCGACCATCTGCGCGGCCGCGAGGTCCTCCTCGTCCTCGACGGGTTCGAGCAGGTGGCGCAGGCCTGCGCGGAGTTGGCGGACCACCTGCTGCGGCGCCTGCCGCGGCTGCGGGTGCTGGCCGTGGGCCGGTGCTTGCTGGGGCTCGCGGGCGAGGTCGACGTGGTGGTGCCGCCGCTGGCGGAGGCGGACGCCCTCGAACTCCTCACCGACCGGGCCGCGCGCGTCGTGACCGGCTTCCCGGCGCAGGGGCCGGAGCGCGCGGCGGCGCTGGAGATCTGCCGGCGGCTGGACGGACTGCCGCTGGCGCTCGAACTGGCCGCGGGCCGGCTGCGCACCCTGTCCGCCCGCCAGGTCCTGGACCGGCTCGACGACCGCTTCCGGCTGCTGACCGGCGGCGCCGCCGGCTCCCTCCCCCGCCACCGGACGATGCGGCTGGCGATCGGCTGGAGCCACGAGCTGTGCGAGCCGCGGGAGCGGCTGCTGTGGGCGCGGTTGTCGGTGTTCGCCGGCGACTTCGACCTCTCGGCGGCGGAGTACGTCTGTTCCGGGGCGGAACTGCCGGCGCACGAAGTGCTGGAGGTCCTGGAGGAGTTGGCGGCGCAGTCCCTGCTGACCCGGACGACCGGGCCAGCGGGGCTGCGGTTCCGCATGCTGGACACCGTCCGGGCCTACGGCGCCTCGTGGCTGGAGCTGACGGACGACGACGCGCGACTGCGGCGACGGCACCGGGACTGGTACGTGGGGCTGGCCACCGCCTGCGAGCTGGACTGGTTCGGTCCGCGGCAGACCGAGGTCGCCGCCCGGGTCGACGTCGAGATGCCCAACCTGCGGCTCGCGATGGAGAACTGCCTGGCGGACGCGGAGGAGGCCTACCTCGGCCAGTACCTGGCGGGGACGCTCTGGTTCCACTGGGTGGGCTGCGGCAGGCTCGCCGAGGGACGCCACTGGCTGGGCCGGGCGCTCGCGGTGCGGGGACACCGCGACGAGGCACGGCTGAAGGCGCTGTGGGTGGCCGGTTACGTGGCGGTGATCCAGGGCGACGCACTCGGCGCGGTGGCGGCGCTGGAGGAGTGCCGGGTGGCGGCGCTCCACAGCGGGAACGAGCGGGCCGCCGCCTACGGCCTGCACCGCACCGGGTGCCTGGCGCTGCTCAGCGACGACATGCCGGGGGCGGAGCGGCTGCTGCGGGAGGCGCTGGCCGACTACCGGCGCATCGGGGAGCTCAACAGCAACGTCCTGATGGGGCAGGTGGAGTTGGCGCTGGCACTGGTCTTCCAGGACGACCTTTCGGGGGCCGAGCAGCTGTGCCGGGAGGTGCAGGAGGTCTGTCAGGACCACGGCGAGCGCTGGACGGCTGCCTACGCCCTGTTCGTCCTGGCCTTCGCCGCGTGGTCCCGGGGCGAGATGGCGCGGGCCCGCTCCCTGCTGGTGGAGTCCCTCACCGTCGACCACGCCTTCCACGACCTGCTGGGGGCGGTGCTGGCCATCGAGTTGCTGGCACTGGTGACCCTGGACGACGGGGTGGCCGCACCGGGCGGCGAGCGGGCCGCGGCGGAGGAGGCGGCGGTGCTCCAGGGGGCGGCGGAGCGGATCTGGCCCTCGGTCGGGTTGCCGCTGTTCGGCTCGCGCTACTTCAACCGGCCGCACCAGCTCTGCCGCGACCGGGCGCTGCAACGGCTGGGCGAGCGCCGCTACGAGGAGTGCCGGGCCGAGGGCCGACGGCTGGACCTGGACGAGACGGTGGCGCGGGTGCTGTGCAGCGCGGTCCTCTCGGGTCCGCGGGAGGCCGGGTCGGCCGGCCCGGTAATGGCTCGGGAGCAGAACGCGCCGGACGGACTGGACGCCCCCAAGGGGAAGTGAGGCCCGGTGGTACGGGAGGCGGCGCACCGTGGGGCGTACGCAGGTGCGGGACGCGGCCGACCGGGTGGGCGCGGGTGCGCCCGCGCCGCACGGAGACCGGCCCACGGCCGGGCCCGGAGACCACCGGGCCGCGCCCACCTGCTTGCGGGCGCGGCCGGAGGTGACCCGTCGCTGACTGCGTCGGCGGGGTGGAACCTGGCTCGGTCAGCGTGCGTAGTACTCGACGACGAGCTGCTCGTCGCAGATGACCGGGATCTCCTTGCGGTTCGGGTCGCGGTCGAGGCGGAACGCCAGCGCCTGGAGGTTGACCTCCAGGTAGCGCGGGGTCTCGCCGTCGGGGGCGTAACCGCCCTCGCGGGCCACGAGGAAGGGGTGCTTCTCGCGGCTGCGCTCGCGGACCATCACCACGTCACCGGGGGAGACGCGGAAGCTCGGCTTGTCGACCTTGCGGTCGTTGACCGAGATGTGACCGTGCACGACCATCTGGCGCGCCTGGTAGATGGTGCGGGCCAGGCCGGACCGCAGGACGAGCGCGTCCAGACGGCGCTCAAGCTCGACGATGAGGGCTTCGCCCGTCTTGCCATCGACCTTCCGAGCGCGGTCGTAGGCACGCGCCATCTGGCGCTCGCTGATGTCGTACTGGGCGCGCAGCCGCTGCTTCTCCAGCAGCCGGACCTTGTAGTCGCTGTTCTGCTTGCGGCCACGGCCGTGCTCGCCGGGCGGGTAGGGACGGGTCTCGAAGTACTTGACCGCCTTGGGCGTCAGGGCGATGCCCAGCGCACGCGACTTCTTGACCTTGGGACGCGACTGGTTCACGGGGAACAGACCTCCATGTAAGTTAGGTGAGGCTTACCTTAGCGCGGAGGAGGACGCATGTCTCGACCAGGGAGTTCCGTGACCAGTGCAACCGGGTACACAGGGACGGATCAGCCGCGTCCCGTGGAAGACGCCCAGCAGCCGACAGCCGCTGAGCGCGTACGAACTCTCCTCGAATTCCATGGTATGGGTTCGCTGAGCGTCCCCGGCGTCCCCGAGGACGCCTCCCCGGGCGGCTGCGACGGGGCCTTCGGACCCCGCTGCTGGGCCCTCACCCCCTCCGCGGACGTGCTGTTGGTGGTTCCCTCCTCGTGCCCGGCGGCCCGCGCCGCCCTCCGCGCGAAGGACGACGACCTCACAGCCGTGATGGAACTCACGGACGTCGCGCCGGTCTCCGTCCCCCACCGCATCCGCGGGCGGGCCTGGATCGCCGGCTGGCTCACCCCGCTCCCGGCGGCCGAGCGCGCGCAGGCAGTACAGCTGCTCGCCGAGCGCGCACCGGTCGGCGAGCTGCTGGACATGGTGCCCGAAGCCGCGGTCGACGGCGGTGCGGCGGTGGCGCCCTGGACGATCCTGCGCCTGGAGGTCGGCGAGGCCACCGTGGACGACCTGTGGGGCGCGGAGACCGTGGAGCCCGAGGATTTCGCCGAGGCCGCCCCCGACCCGTTCGCCGCCCACGAGGCGGAGCTCCTCCAGCACCTGTACGCCCACCACGGCCAGGACGTCGGCAGCCTCTGCTCGCTGCTGGGCGAGCGGTCCTGGGCGGTGTGCGGGACGGAGGGCGACGCCGTGCCGGTGGCTCTGGACCGCCTCGGGCTACGGGTCCGCTTCACCGACGGCCGGCAGCCCCTCTTCGACGCGCGCTTCGACTTCCCCGAGCCGGTGACGGACCTCACCGGGCTGCGGCGCGCCATGCACCGCCTCTTCGAGGCCGCTGCCACGGCCTGAGGCGGCGGGCTCTGCCACGACGTGAGGCCGGGGCAGGCCGTCGCTCCCGGCCCACCGGTCACTCCCCGCCCCGTGGTCACTCCCCGGACGCCGCCTGGGCTCCGGACTCCGCCGGGCCCTGGTCCGCCGCCGCGTCCCGGTCCCTGCCCTCACCGCCGCCGGCTCGCTCCGCTCCTGCCGCGGCGGGCCCCGCGGGGGCCTGGCTCCGGGCTGCCACCGGCGCCTCGGTCGCGGCTGCGGTCGCGGGCGGGGTCGGTGCCGGGGGCAGCGGCTCCCCGCGCAGCCGGGCCCGGACCCG
Source organism: Streptomyces sp. NPDC059740 (assembly GCF_042733155.1). NCBI lineage: Bacteria > Bacillati > Actinomycetota > Actinomycetes > Kitasatosporales > Streptomycetaceae > Streptomyces > Streptomyces sp. NPDC059740. The sequence continues at coordinate 49,374 of NZ_JBHWGP010000029.1, forward strand.
GTCCGTCACGTCTGCGTACCGCGCCTCGGCGCCGTAGCGGGTCGGGGTGTAGTACTGCCTGCCGTGGACGGCGTCCGGGGCGTACTGCTGCGCCGCGATACCGCCGGGCAGGTCGTGCGGGTACTGGTAGCCCTGGCCGTGGCCGAGCCTGGTCGCGCCCTGGTAGTGGCTGTCCCGCAGGTGTGCGGGGACGGGGCCTGCGTGGCCGGCGCGGACGTCCGCGAGGGCCGCATCGATCGCCAGGTAGGCGGCGTTGGACTTGGGGGCCAGCGCCAGCGCGATGGTGGCCTGGCTGAGGGTGATGCGGGCCTCCGGGAAGCCGATGAGCGCCACCGCCTGGGCCGCCGCCACGGCCGTCTGCAGCGCACTGGGGTCCGCGAGCCCGATGTCCTCGCTGGCGGAGATCATCAGCCGCCGCGCGATGAAGCGCGGGTCCTCGCCTGCCTCGATCATGCGGGCCAGGTAGTGCAGCGCCGCGTCGACGTCGGAGCCCCGGATCGACTTGATCAGCGCGCTCGCCACGTCGTAGTGCTGGTCACCGGCGCGGTCGTACTTCACCGCCGCACGGTTGACCGACTCCTCCAGGGTGGCGAGGGTCAGTTCCGCCTCGCCCTTGTCCAGTGCCGCGCCCGCGCCGGCCTCCAGGGCCGTGAGCGCGCGCCGGGCGTCCCCGCCGGCCACCCGGAGCAGGTGGTCCTCGGTGTCCTGCGGCAGGGAGACGGCACCGGCCAGGCCGCGCTCGTCGGCGACCGCGCGCTGCAACAGGCCCCGGACGTCCTCGTCGCTCAGCGGCTCCAGCGTCAGCAGCAGGGAGCGGGAGAGGAGCGGGGAGATCACCGAGAAGTAGGGGTTCTCGGTGGTGGCGGCGATCAGGGTGACCCAGCGGTTCTCGACCGCCGGCAGCAGCGAGTCCTGCTGCGCCTTGCTGAACCGGTGGATCTCGTCGAGGAAGAGGACGGTCTCCTTGCCGTAGCCGCCGGAGGCCCGCCGCGCCCCGTCGATGACGGCGCGTACCTCCTTCACCCCGGCGGTGATCGCCGACAGCTCCACGAAGCGCCGGTTGGTGGCCTGGCTGACGACGTGGGCGAGGGTGGTCTTGCCGGTGCCGGGCGGGCCCCACAGGAAGACGGACGAAGGCCCGGCCGGTCCCCCGCCGGCCTCGGCCACCAGCCGCCGCAAGGGCGAGCCGGGCTTGAGCAGGTGCTGCTGGCCGACCACCTCGTCCAGCGTCCGGGGCCGCATCCGCACCGCGAGGGGGGCGCCTCCCGGCTCGGTGCTCTGACGTTCTTCGGCTGCGGCGGTGAACAGGTCGGGTTCCACCCTCCCAACCTAGCGGGCGCCACCGACAGCCCCGGGACCGGCGGGTGGGTACGCCCTGCCCGGAGGCGGACGGCGGTGGTGCCCGGCGCCGGTCAGGACGTCCAGAAGGACCACCAGTTGGTGAGGATCAGCAGACCGATCAGCGCGTACCACAGCACCGGGACCACCCAGTGGAACTCCACCACCGCGCTGCGCACCCCGGCCGGGACGCGCAGGATGCCGTGCTTGATGTTGTGGACGGTGGTGTACCAGAACATGGCGATGGTCACGGCCCAGGTCAGGCAGCACCACAGGCACAGGGCGTTGATGTCGTAGAGCGCCTGGATCATCAGCCAGGTGCAGAACGCGGTGCCCAGCAGGGTGCCGGTGTTCAGCCCGATCCAGTACCAGCGGGCGTAGCGGGCGCCGGCCAGCAGCCCCATGCCGATGCCGACGACACAGCCGAAGGTGACCAGCCCGGCGAGCGGGTTGGGGAAGCCGAAGACACCTGCCTGCCAGCTCTTCATCACGTCCGTGCAGGACACGACGGGGTTGAGGCTGCAGGCCGGGTGGTAGTTCGGGTTGGTCAGCAGCTCCTCCTTGTCGAGGGTGATGACCGCCGCGGCCAGGATGCCGAGGGCACCGGTGATCACCAGCAGCAGCGCGTACGCCCGGCCCGCGCCGAACCGTCGTGCGGGCTCGGCGGACTCGCCGGGCCGACCTTCGTCGTCCAGGGAGGACATCTCGTCCACCGCTGTCGTCGTCATATCGCCGTCTCCGTGGGAGGACTCGTGCACAGGGCTGTCAGGGCGGGGCTGTGCGCCCGGCGGGCCGACCGCCCGGCGCTCTTCATTGTGCCGCAAGCCGGTGCGTGCTCACCGGGGCTGTGGACAAAGAAAACCCCACGCCCGGACAACGGCTCCGGGGCCCGGGGAGACACGGGACGGGCCCGGCCGGAGGTTTCCGGCCGGGCCCGCGGGCAGTGGCGGTGCCGCTCAGTCGAGCGCCTTGCGCACCTCGTCCACCAGCGCGTCCAGGGCGACCGGCCGCTGCTCGCCGCTGGTCAGGTCCTTGAGCTGGACGAGCCCCTCGGCGAGGTCGCGCTCACCGGCGACCAGCGCCAGCCGGGCGCCGGAGCGGTTGGCGGACTTCATGGCGTTCTTCAGGCCCTTGCCGCCGTAGGCGAGGTCGGTGGCGACCCCCGCCCGCCGCAACTCGGTGACCTGGGCGAACAGCACCTGCCGGGCCTCCTCGCCCAGCGGCACGGCGTAGACGTCGGTGCTGGCGGGCAGCTCCAGCGTGATGCCCTCCGCCTCCAGCGCCAGGACCGTGCGGTCCACGCCGAGCGCCCAGCCGACCGAGGGCAGCGCCGGGCCGCCGATCATCTCCGACAGGCCGTCGTAGCGCCCGCCGCCGCCGACCGCGGACTGCGAGCCCAGGCCGTCGTGGACGAACTCGAAGGTGGTCCGGGTGTAGTAGTCCAGTCCCCGCACCAGCGTCGGGTCGTCCTCGAAGGCGATGCCGGCCGCGGTCAGCAGCTCGCGGACCTGCGCGTGGTAGGCGCGGCAGTCCTCGCAGAGGTGGTCGCGGAAGAGCGGGGCGTCGGCGAGCTGGCTGCGCACGGCCGGCCGCTTGTCGTCCAGGACGCGCAGCGGGTTGACGTCGATGCGGTGCCGGGTGTCCTCGTCGAGGTCGAGGCCGCGAAGGAACTCCTGGAGGGCCGCGCGGTAGACGGGACGGCACTTCGCGTCGCCCAGCGAGTTGAGCAGGATGCGGAAGCCGCGCAGGCCGAGCGAGCGGTAGGCGTCGTGCGCCAGGATGACCAGCTCGGCGTCGAGCGCCGGGTCCTCCGCGCCGATGGCCTCGGCGCCCACCTGCGAGAAGTGGCGGTAGCGCCCCTTCTGCGGACGCTCGTAGCGGTAGTAGGAGCCGGAGTACCAGAGCTTGACCGGCAGGTTCCCGCCCTTGTGCAGACCGGCCTGGAGGGCTGCGCGCAGGACTGAGGCGGTGCCCTCGGGGCGCAGGGCGAGCCGGTCGCCGCCCTTGGTCTCGAAGGCGTACATCTCCTTGGTGACGATGTCGGTGGACTCCCCGACGCCGCGCGCGAACAGCTCCACGTTCTCGAAACCGGGGGTCTCGACGTAGCCGTAGCCGGCGCGCCGCACGGGTGCGGCGATGGCGTCCCGGACGGCGAGGTAGGTCGCGGAGTGCGGCGGGATCAGGTCGTAGGTGCCCTTGGGGGCCTGGAAGGTGCTCACGGGAGAAGTCTCGTCACAATCCTCGTCGTGGAGGGGCGCCGGCGCCGGCGTCGTCTCCGAGGCCGGCGGCCACTTCCCGCAGGTAGGGGTTGGTGGCGCGCTCCCGGCCGATGGTCGTCTGGGGGCCGTGTCCGGACAGGACCACGGTCACGTCGTCCTGCGGCAGGCACACCCGGGCCAGCGAGCGCAGGATCTCGGCGTGGTCGCCGCCGGGCATGTCGGTGCGTCCGACGGAGCCGGCGAAGAGCAGGTCGCCCGAGAAGAACACCGGCGGCACGTCCGCCTGTTCGGGCATCCTGAACGTCACCGACCCCTTGGTATGGCCGGGCGCGTGCGCGACGGTGAGATCCAGTCCGGCGAGCTGGAGCCGCGTGTCGTCGGTCAGCTCCCGCACGTCGTCGGGCTCCCCCACCGTCAGCTCGCCCATGAGCTGCGCACCGAGGGACCGGCCCAGCGCCTTCTCCGGGTCGCTCATCATGAAGCGGTCCTCGGGGTGGATGAAGGCGGGGACGTCCCGCGCGCCGCAGACGGGCACCACGGAGGCGACATGGTCGATGTGGCCGTGGGTGAGGAGGACGGCGACGGGCTTGAGGCGGTGTTTGCGCAGTGTCTCCTCGACGCCCTCGGTGGCCTGGTGGCCGGGGTCGATGATCACGCACTCCTCGCCGGCGGCGGGGGCGACCAGGTAGCAGTTGGTCCCCCAGGCCCCGGCGGGGAACCCGGCAATCAGCACGTTCGTCCCTTACCTGTCGGTCGGCGGTCTGTCCCTCCGGGTGCCGTGCGCGGTGCGGCAGGGGCGGGCCGGGGGGATTCTCAGGACTCCTCAGCCTACCGGCGGCACCACGAGCACAGCGAACCCGTATACGGTACGGCCCATAACTCGACCCGGTCGGTTCGGCGCATGCCCCCAGGACACAAGGAGAACGCCCGGTGACCAGCAGCGATCAGCGGCGTAAGCAGCTTGCCCGGCAGAAGTACGAGCGGCAGCTCCAGCGGCGGGCCGAGGCCCGGCGCCGCGCCAAGCGACGCAACGTGATCATCGCGGCGGCCCTCGCAGTCGTGCTGGCGGGCGGCGCCGCGGCCTGGGCCGCGGGGCACCTCGTCGACGACTCGGCGAAGGACCAGGCCGCGGACGCCCCCTCGGCCACGCCGTCCGCCTCGGCGACGAAGAAGGTCCACGACCCCTGCGCCAAGCCCGCCGCGGGCAAGGTCTCCAAGGCGCAGTGGAAGAAGGAGCCGGCGATGAACATCGACAAGTCGGCTTCCTACACGATGAAGCTGCAGACCACCTGCGGCGAGATCGACGCGGCGCTGGACGCGAAGAACGCGCCGCACACCGTGAACTCCTTCGACTTCCTCACCGGCAAGCACTTCCTGGACCACAGCCCCTGCCACCGTCTGGTCGACCAGGGGATCTACGTCCTGCAGTGCGGTGACCCCACGGGCACCGGCACCGGCGGCCCCGGTTACACCATCCCGGACGAGAACCTGAAGGCCAAGGAGATCAAGGGCGGCACGTACCCGGCCGGCACGCTCGCGATGGCCAACACCTACAACCCGCAGACCAAGCAGGGCCGCAACTCCGGTGGCAGCCAGTTCTTCCTCGTCTACAAGGACAGCCCGCTGCCGGCGGACTACACGCCGTTCGGCAAGATCACCAAGGGCATGGACGTCCTCCAGAAGATCGCCAAGGCCGGTGCCGCCGCCGACCCGCAGACGATGAACACCGCGCCCAACGCGACGGTGGTCATCAACAAGGCGACGGTCGACAAGGGCTGACGCCGCGGCGCGGGCCGCTGCACGAGGGGGCGCCGTCCCACCGGCGCCCCCTCGTGCCGTTCGGGGCGCGCCACCCGGGCGGCCGGGCGCACGCCGGCGCGTCCCCCGGCGACGCGCCCCGCGCGCTGTGGGAAATCCGAGGCCGCCCGGTGCGGACAGGCGGCCTCCCTCTCGCCTAGATTGGCGTTGTGTAGGGTGCCTTGCTTCGACGGCTCCACCCGCGGGCGCAGCAACCGCCCGTCACCGGCCGTCGGAACCGGACGGGGCCGAGGTCCCGCCGGACGGAAACCGTGGACGATGCCCGGGGGCGTGCGCGCCCCGCGTCGGCATCATGTGGAGGAGGCGCTGTGAGCAGCGACCCGTGGGGCCGCGTCGACGAGACGGGGACCGTGTACGTGCGTACCGCCGACGGCGAGAAGGTCGTCGGCTCGTGGCAGGCCGGGTCTCCCGAGGAGGCACTGGCCTACTTCGAGCGCAAGTACGAGGGGCTGGCCGTGGAGATCGGCCTCCTCGAGCGCCGGGTGAAGACCACCGACCTGTCGGCCAAGGACGCCCAGGCGGCCGTCGACCACCTGCGCCAACAGGTCGACGAGCACCACGCGGTCGGCGACCTGGAGGCGCTGCGCAAGCGGCTCGACGACCTCCTCGGCACGGTCGAGAGCCGCCGGGAGGAGCGCAAGGCCGTGAAGGCCAAGCAGACGGCCGAGGCCAAGGAGGCCAAGGAACGGCTCGTCGCGGAGGCCGAGGAGCTGGCGGCGAGCGAGCAGTGGCGGGTGGCCGGTGAGCGGCTGCGGGCGCTGGTGGACACCTGGAAGGGCCTGCCCCGGCTGGACCGCAAGTCCGACGACGAGCTGTGGCACCGCTTCTCGCACGCCCGCTCCGCCTTCTCCAAGCGGCGCAAGGCCCACTTCGCCTCGCTGGACGCGCAGCGCGAGGAGACCAGGAAGACCAAGGAGCGGCTCGTCGCGGAGGCGCAGGCGCTGTCGAACTCGACGGACTGGGGCGCGACCTCCGCGCGCTACCGCGAGTTGATGCAGGAGTGGAAGGCCGCGGGCCGCGCGCAGCGCGAGCACGAGGACGACCTGTGGAACCGCTTCCGGGGCGCGCAGGACGTCTTCTTCCAGGCGCGTGCCGCCGTGTTCGCCGAGCGCGACGCCGAGCAGCAGGAGAACCTCACGCGCAAGGAGGAGCTGGCCGAGGAGGCCGAGAAGCTGCTGCCGATCACCGACCTGAAGGCCGCGCGCGCCGCGTTCCGCTCGGTCAACGAGCGCTGGGAGGCCGTCGGCCACGTCCCGCGGGACGCCCGCCCGAAGGTGGAGGGGCGCATGCACGCGGTGGAGCGTGCCCTGCAGGAGGCCGAGGAGAACGAGTGGCGGCGGACCAACCCGGAGGCCCGGGCCCGCGCGGCCGGTCTGACGGGGCAGTTGCAGGACGCGGTCGACAGGCTGCAGCGGCAGATCGACGCGGCACGGACGTCCGGCAACGACGCCAAGGCCGACAAGCTCAGCCGTGAGCTCGAGGGCCGCCAGGCCCTGCTGGACCAGGCGCTGAAGGGTCTGGAGGAGTTCGGGGGCTGACGGCCCCCGTCAGTGACGGTCGGCCCCGCCGCGCGGAACACGCGCGGCGGGGCCGACCGTCGTCTGCGGACCGGTCCGGCGGGCGGTGCCGCGGGCCCGGCCGGCGGGCGGGGCTCCGGTGCGTCCCGGGCGGGTGAGGCGGACGAGCGCGCCGCCACCTCGCACGCCCCTGCCCGCCGGCCCGGCGCAGCCCTCAGGGGTCCTTGCAAGATGAGCGTCCGATGAGGTCGCGTGGTCCGGTGCCGTGCATCGCAAGGCGCCGGAGAGTCCTCGTAGCGGAGCTACCAGGGCTTTTTGGCAATGCCGCGAGGTGCGGTGCCAGACCACGCGGCCCGGGCGGGCATATGGCAAGGACCCCTCAGGCCGGCCGACGCGCCGACGTCACCCGGTACACGTCGTAGACGCCCTCCACGCCGCGCACCGCCTTCAGCACGTGCCCCAGGTGCTTGGGGTCGCCCATCTCGAAGGTGAAGCGGGAGGTCGCCACCCGGTCACGGGAGGTCTGCACCGCGGCCGAGAGGATGTTGACGTGCTGGTCGGACAGGATGCGGGTGACGTCCGAGAGCAGCCGGGAGCGGTCCAGCGCCTCGACCTGGATGGCGACCAGGAAGACCGAGGACTGGGTGGGGGCCCACTCGACCTCCAGGATGCGCTCGGGCTGCCGCGAGAGGGAGTCGACGTTGACGCAGTCGGCGCGGTGCACCGAGACGCCGTTGCCGCGGGTGACGAAGCCGATGATCGGGTCGCCCGGCACCGGCGTGCAGCAGCGGGCGAGCTTGACCCAGACGTCGTCGACACCCTTGACGACCACCCCGGGGTCGGCGTTGGAACGCCGCTTGGAGCGGTGGCGGATCGGGGTGGACTCGGCGATGTCCTCGCTCGCCTCGTCCTGCCCGCCCAGCGCCTCCACCAGCTTCTGCACGACGCCCTGGGCCGCGACGTGGCCCTCACCGATCGCCGCGTAGAGCGAGGAGATGTCGGGGTAGCGCATCTCGTGGGCGAGGGTGACCAGGGAGTCGCCGGTCAGTATCCGCTGGATGGGCAGGTTCTGCTTGCGCATGGCGCGCGCGATGGAGTCCTTGCCCTGCTCGATCGCCTCGTCGCGGCGCTCCTTGGAGAACCAGCCGCGGATCTTGTTGCGGGCCCGCGGCGACTTGACGAAGCCGAGCCAGTCGCGGGACGGGCCGGCGCCGGACGCCTTGGAGGTGAAGACCTCGACGGTGTCGCCGTTGTCCAGGGTGGACTCCAGCGGCACCAGACGGCCGTTGACGCGGGCCCCGATGGTGCGGTGGCCGACCTCGGTGTGGACGGCGTAGGCGAAGTCGACGGGGGTGGCGCCGGCGGGCAGCGCTATCACGTCGCCCTTGGGCGTGAAGACGAAGACCTCGTTGCGCGAGAGGTCGAAGCGGAGCGACTCCAGGAACTCGCCCGGGTCCTCGGTCTCCTTCTGCCAGTCCAGCAGCTGCCGCAGCCACGCCATGTCGTTGACGGTGTCGCCGCCCCGGCCGGCGTTCTTCGGCCCCTCGGTGCGCACCTTGCTGGCGCCCGCGACGGCCTCCTGCTTGTACTTCCAGTGCGCGGCGATGCCGTACTCGGCGCGGCGGTGCATGTCGAAGGTGCGGATCTGCAGCTCGACGGGCTTGCCGCTGGGGCCGATCACCGTGGTGTGCAGCGACTGGTACATGTTGAACTTCGGCATCGCGATGTAGTCCTTGAACCGCCCCGGAACGGGGTTCCAGCGGGCGTGGACGGTGCCGAGGGCCGCGTAGCAGTCACGGACGGTGTCGACGAGGACGCGGATGCCGACCAGGTCGTAGATCTCCGCGAAGTCCCGGCCGCGGACGATCATCTTCTGGTAGACGCTGTAGTAGTGCTTGGGGCGGCCGGTGACGGTCGCCTTGATCCGGGCGGCCCGCAGGTCGGCCTGGACCTCGTCGGTGACGACCGCGAGGTACTCGTCCCGCTTGGGCGCCCGCTCCGCGACGAGCCGCACGATCTCGTCGTACATCTTGGGGTAGAGGATCGCGAAGGCGAGGTCCTCCAGCTCCCACTTGATGGTGTTCATGCCCAGGCGGTGGGCGAGCGGGGCGTAGATCTCCAGGGTCTCGCGGGCCTTCTTCTCCTGCTTCTCCCGCTTGAGGTAGCGCATCGTGCGCATGTTGTGCAGGCGGTCGGCGAGCTTGATGACCAGGACGCGCGGGTCCTTGGCCATGGCGACGACCATCTTGCGGACCGTCTCGGCCTGCGCGGCCTCACCGAACTTGACCTTGTCCAGCTTGGTGACGCCGTCCACGAGGAGGGCGACCTGGTCGCCGAAGTCGCGACGGAGCGTGTCCAGCCCGTACTCGGTGTCCTCGACAGTGTCGTGCAGCAGCCCGGCCATCAGGGTGGCCGGGTCCATGCCGAGCTCGGCGAGGATGGTGGTCACCGCGAGGGGGTGGGTGATGTACGGGTCGCCGCTCTTGCGCTTCTGGCCCCGGTGCCAGCGCTCGGCGACCTGGTAGGCCGTCTCGACCTGCCGCAGCGTCGCCGTCTCGATCTTGGGGTCGTTGGAGCGCACGATGCGCAGCAGCGGCTCCAGGACGGGGTTGTACGGGCTCTGCCGCTGCACGCCGAGCCGGGCCAGCCGGGCCCGTACGCGGTTGGAGGAGCCGGAGCGCCCGCTGACGGGCGGCATGGCGCCGGGGACGGGCGGAGTGGGCTTGACCGGGGGCGTGGCCGACGACGGCTTGGCGGAGGCCGCGGGGTGGGCGGCCGGGGCCGTGCGGTCAGCCTGGCCCGTCCGTCGCGCCTCCCGGGCGGCCACCTCCTTGGGCGTGGGGGTGTCCTGGGACGCGGCGGGCATCGGCTGGACCTCGTCTGGCAAGAGCAACTCCTCGGTGAGCCTCCCCGGGCGGACGCGGCGGAGAGGGGGTCCGTTCAACCCTGGACCACGGACAGGCCAGATCACCATGGTATCGACCTCGGCGATCCGGCACGCGCGCGCGGCCTCCCACCGGGTACGACGGCCGAAGGGCGCCCGGTCACTGCCACCGGACGCCCTTCGCTCTGCTCTGGCGCTCCCCTCCCGCCGGCACCCGGCCGGGGCAACGGAACGCTCCCACTCGACCTCAGATCGTGACGAGTGCCTCCAGCGGGGCGCCCTTGAGCTCCTCCGCCACCACGGACCTGCCGTCGAGGAAGCCCAGCTCCATGAGCACGGCCAGGCCGACGGCCTCGGCGCCGGCCCGGCGGACCAGCTGGAGGGAGGCGGCGGCGGTGCCGCCGGTGGCGAGCACGTCGTCGATCACCAGTATCCGGTCGCCCGGCTCCAGGGCGTCGGCGTGCAGCTCGATCTCGGCGGAGCCGTACTCCAGGTCGTAGCGCTGGCTCAGCGTCGCTCCGGGCAGCTTGCCGGCCTTGCGGACGGGCACGAAGCCGACCCCGGCGCGGACGGCGACGGGCGCGGCGAGGATGAAGCCGCGGGCCTCCAGGCCGACGACCTTGTCCGCACGGGTGCGCCGCACGACGTCGACGAAGGCGTCGGTGAGCGAGGTGAACGCCTCCGCGTCCGCCAGCAGCGGGGTGATGTCCTTGAACACCACCCCCGGCTGCGGATAGTCCGGGACGTCGGTGATCCTGGCGAGGAGCTGTGCCTGCAGCTCGGGTGAGGCGCTCATCGGCGCTTGCCCGAGGGACGGCCGCGACCGCGGTTGCGGGAGGCGGTCTGGCCACGCTGGCCGACCAGGTTGCCGCCGGCTGCCGCGGGCTGCTGGTCCTGGTCGGTCCCGGCTGCGGGGGCCGGGTGCTCGGGACCTTCCTCGGCCTTCGCGGCGGCCGCGGCACGCTTGGCGCGGACCCGCTTGGCCAGGCCCTTCATCTCCGGCTGCCGCTCCTTGAGGTCGGCGACCAGCGGGGTGGCGATGAAGATCGAGGAGTACGCACCGGCGGCCAGGCCGACGAAGAGCGCGAGGGAGATGTCGTTGAGCACCCCGGCACCCAGCAGGCCGCCGCCCACGAAGAGCAGGCCGGCGACCGGCAGCAGCGCCACCACGGTGGTGTTGATCGAACGCACCAGCGTGGAGTTGATGCTGCGGTTGGCGATCTCCGCGTAGGTGTACCGCGACTGCTTGGTGACGCCGCGCGAGGCCTCCTTGAGGCTGTCGAAGACGACGACGGTGTCGTAGAGCGAGTAACCGAGGATCGTCAGCAGGCCGATGACGGTACCGGGGGTGACCTCGAACCCGACGAGTGCGTACACACCCACGGTGATCGACAGGTCGTGGACGAGGGCGACGAGCGCGGCCAGCGCCATCCGCCACTCGAAGGCGATGGCCAGGTAGATCACCACGAGCACCATGAAGATGCCCAGGCCCAGCCAGGCCTTGTCCGCGATCTGCTCGCCCCAGCTGGGGCCGACCAGCTCGGTGTTGATGTCCTTGGCCGGGACGTCGAGTTCCTTGGCGAGCTTCTCCTGGACCGGGATGGACTCCTTGGTGTCCAGTCCGCTGATCTGGATGCGCATCCCGCCGTCGCCGACGCCCTGCGCCACCGCCTGGTGGCCCGGCGCGGCCTTCTCGGCCTGCTCCTGCGCCTGGGAGGAGGTCAGGGAGGTCTTCGGCGTGGTGAACACCGCGCCGCCCTGGAAGTCGATCCCCATGTTCAGCCCGCGCACCGACAGGCCGACGATGGCCGTGATGGTGATCAGGATGGAGATGCCGTACCAGATCTTCCGCTTGCCGATGAAGTCGTAGCCGACCTCACCGCGGTAGAGCCGGGCACCGAGGTCTCCGAGCTTGCTCATCCTCACGCCTCCTTGGTCTCGGTGCCGGGGACGCGGCGGCGGCTGCGCAGCGGCGGCTTGGCGCCCAGTCGCTTGGGGTCAAGGCCCGACCACGGGTGGCCGGAGGAGAAGAACTTGCGGCGGGCCAGCAGCGTGACCAGCGGCTTGGTGAACAGGAAGACGACGACCACGTCGAGCAGGGTCGTCAGACCCAGCGTGAACGCGAAGCCCTGCACCTTGCCGACCGTGACGATGAAGAGCACCGCGGCGGCGAGGAAGGAGACGAAGTCGGAGACGAGGATGGTGCGCCGTGCCCGGGGCCAGGCCCGCTCCACCGAGGGCCGCAGCGAGCGTCCCTCGCGCACCTCGTCCCGGATGCGTTCGAAGTAGACGATGAAGGAGTCCGCGGTGATGCCGATGGCGACGATGGCACCGCAGACCGCCGGCAGGTTCAGCGCGAAGCCGATGGCGGGGCCGAGCAGCGTCATGATCGTGTAGGTGAGGACCGCGGAGACCACGAGGCTGGCGACCGCGACGAGCGAGAGGCCCCGGTAGTAGGCGATCAGGTAGACCAGCACCAGCGCGAAGCCGATCGCGCCGGCCACGAGGCCCGCCTCGAGCTGCTGGGAGCCGAGGGCGGCGGTGACGGTCGTCTCGTCCGCGATCTTGAAGGAGAGCGGCAGGGCACCGTAGGACAGCACGTTGGCCAGGTCCTCGGAGGACTTCTGGTCGAAGCTGCCGGAGATGGTGGCCTCGCCGCCGGGGATGGCCTTGTCCACGGAGGGCGCGGAGACCGTCTCACCGTCCAGGACGATGGCGAACTGGTTCTGCGGCGACTGCTGGGCCGCGAGCTTGCCGGTGACGTCGGTGAACTTCTTGGCGCCGGCGGAGTTGAAGCCGAGGTTGACCATCCAGCCCTGGCCCTGCTGGCTGTCGAAGCCGGCCTTGGCGCTGTCGACGTCCTTGCCCTCGACCGCGACCGGGCCCAGCACGTACTTGGCCTGGCCGTCCTTGTCGCAGGAGACGATGGTGTCGGTCGGCTTGGCGGCGGCGGCCTTCTCAGCTGCCGTGGACCGCTGGGCGGGCTTGGAGCAGTCGAGCTTCGCCAGCTGCTTCTCGATACCGGACGGCAGCGAGGCGCCGCCGGAGGCGGAGGGGGTCGGCTGGGCCGAGGGCGTGTCCGAGGCCTTCGGGGTGCCGCTCGCCGAGGGCTTCTTCAGGCTGTCGGTGACGGCCCGGCCCTGGGTGCTGGGTGAGGAGCTGCCGCTGGGCGAGGAGGCCTTGTCCCCCTTGCCGGAGGCGGTGGAGCCGGCCGACGGGCTGGAGCTGGGCTTGCCGCTGCCCGACGGGCTGCTGCTCGGGCTCTGCGAGGGCGTCGGGGTGGCCGCGGCGGCGGTGATGACCGGCCGGAAGTTGAGCTGGGCCGTGGTGCCGACCTGCTCGCGCGCCTGCTTGGCGTCCGTGCCCCGGGGGATGTTGACGACGATGTGGCTGTCGCCCTGGGTCTGGACCTCGGCCTCGGAGACACCCAGACCGTTGACGCGGCGGTTGATGATGCCGACCGCGGTCTTCATGTTGGTCGGGTTGATCGCGTCCGGCTTGCCCGGCTGGTTCTGCGCCTCGAGCGTGAAGCTCGTGCCGCCGGCGAGGTCGATGCCCAGTCGCGGGGTGAAGCTGCCCGCGACGAACATGCCGCCGACCAGGGCCACCATGACCACCAGGATGAGGGCCAGGACCCTACCCGGTTTGCTCTGGGCGCCGCTGGACCTGCGGCTGCTGCCCTTGTTCGGTGCTGCCACCTTGTCGTTTCTCCCTGTCCAACCGCCAAGGCCCGGTAGTGCGCAAGGCGGCACGAAGTGTTACGGGGACCCTAGACCCTCAAGGAACCGCGACACACCGCGCGGGGGCGGGAGCGACGCGGTTCCTGGTCGGCTGGACTTACTTGGTGTCGGAGTCGCCGGCCTTCTTCTCGGCGGCGGTCTCCTTGGCACCGGCCTCGGCCTCGGCGGGAGCAGCCGTCTCGTCGGCCTTCTCCTCCGCCTTCTCGTCCGCCTTGTCCTCGGCGGGGGCGGCCTTGGTGAGGTCCGCGGGACGGGACTCGTCCTCGGCGGGGGCCTCGGCCTTCTCCAGGGAGGTCAGGGAGGAGGCGTCGTCGGGGACGATCGGCTGCGGCTCCGCACCGTCGATGATGCGGTTGTACTCCTCGTCGGCCAGGACGACGCCGACGGCGTTCTTCGCGTAGATGGCGTGCACGCCGGGGGCGACCTCCAGGAGGACCGTCTCCTCGTGCACCTCCTTGACGGTGGCGTACATGCCACCGATGGTGCGGACGCCGCTGCCGGCCTGCATCTGGTTGCGCATCTCCGAGGCCTGCTGCTGCTTCTTCTTCGCAGACCGCGTCATCGCGAACATGGCCACGATGATCAAGAGGAGGGGGAGGAGCATGGTGAGGTTCACGGGTACGCCAGATTCCTTCGCGTGACCGCGAGGTGCGGCCGGGTGTACGGGGATGGTGGTGCCGCACCCGGGGGCACGACGTCGGCGGAGTCTAAGCGAGGGTCCGCCGCAGGAACAACGCCCAGCATGGCACCCCGGTTCCTGCCGGGGCCAATTCCGTGGCCCCTCTCACGCCGGCCGGGCCGTGCGCCGCACCACGTCCGGCGGGCGATCCGGGCGGGGCTGCCGCCTCAGGCCCCGAAGAGGTCCTGCTGCCCGTTGCCGGCGAGCGGGGCCTGCCGCGGGGGCTCCAGGCCCATGTGGGACCAGGCACCGAGCGTCGCGATCCGGCCACGCGGCGTGCGCGCCAGCAGCCCCTCGCGCACCAGGAACGGCTCGGCGACCTCCTCGACGGTCTCGCGCTCCTCCCCCACGGCCACCGCGAGGGTCGACAGCCCGACCGGGCCGCCGCCGAACAGCTTCAGCAGGGCGTGCAGCACGGCCCGGTCCAGGCGGTCCAGCCCGCGGGCGTCGACCTCGTAGACGTCCAGCGCCTGGGCGGCCGTCTCCCGGGTGATGACGCCGTCGGACTTGACCTGGGCGTAGTCCCGGACCCGGCGCAGCAGGCGGTTGGCGATGCGGGGGGTGCCGCGGGAGCGGCCGGCGATCTCGGCGGCTCCCTCCGGCTCCAGCTCCACCTCCAGCAGGCCGGCGGAGCGGTGCAGCACGCGTTCGAGTTCGGTCGGGGCGTAGAACTCCATGTGGGCGGTGAAGCCGAAGCGGTCACGCAGCGGCGGCGGCAGCAGCCCGGCCCGGGTGGTGGCGCCGACCAGGGTGAACGGCGGCAGCTCCAGCGGAATGGCGGTGGCGCCGGGGCCCTTGCCGACGATGACGTCGACGCGGAAGTCCTCCATCGCCATGTAGAGCATCTCCTCGGCCGGCCGCGACATGCGGTGGATCTCGTCGAGGAAGAGCACCTCGCCCTCCTGGAGGGAGGAGAGTATGGCCGCGAGGTCGCCGGCGTGCTGGATGGCGGGGCCCGAGGTGATGCGGATCGGGGCGCCCATCTCGGCGGCGATGATCATCGAGAGGGTGGTCTTGCCCAGACCCGGGGCGCCCGAGAGCAGGACGTGGTCGGCCGTGGCGCCGCGGGCCCGGGCGGCGCGCAGCACCAGGTCCAGCTGTTCGCGGACGCGTTCCTGGCCGACGAACTCTTCCAGGTCCTTGGGGCGCAGCGCCGCCTCGACCGCCGAGTCCTCGCTGTCGGCGCCGCCGCCCACCAGCCGGTCGGCGCCGGCGTCCGCGGCGAAGGACTCGTCGCGTTCGGTGGTCTCGGTGTCTTCGTCCCAGTTCACTGCGGGTGCCTCATAGGTCGGGGGCGGGCGGGGAAGGGCGGGCCGGGGTGCGGCGTGGGGCTCAGCGGGTCCGGTTGAGGTTCCGCAGCGCGGCCTTGAGCAGCTGGGACACCTCGGGCCGGCCGCCCTCGGCACTCGCCGCCTCGGCCTGCGGGGCGACCGCGGCGACGGCCTCGTCGGCCTCGCGGGTGGCGTAGCCCAGGCCGACCAGGGCCGCGTGCAGCTGGTCGCGCCAACCCTGCGTCACGGGGGTGCCGACGCCGGCGGCGCGGGCGGTGCCGAGCGGTTCGCCCAGGCGGTCCTTCAGCTCCAGCAGCAGTTTCTGCGCCCCCTTCTTCCCGATGCCGGAGACGGCGGTCAGCGCCTTCTCGTCACCGGTGGCGACGGCGAGGCGGAGCGCGTCGGGCGTGTGGACGGCCAGCATGGCCTGGGCCAGGCGCGGTCCGACGCCGCTGGCGGTCTGCAGGAGTTCGAAGGTCTGCCGCTCGTCGTCGTCCGCGAAGCCGTAGAGGGTGAGGGAGTCCTCCCGCACCACCAGGGAGGTCGCCAGCCGGGCGGGCTGTCCCACCCGGAGGGCGGCGAGGGTGTTCGGCGTGCACTGGACGGCCATGCCGACGCCGCCGACCTCGACGACGGCGGTGTCGGGGGCCAGGGCTGCGACCGGGCCGGAGACGAAGGCGATCATCGGGTGCCTCTCTGGGGTGGCGCCGCCGCCCGGCGCGGCGACGTGAGGGGTGCGGAGGGGGCGCGGCGGGCCGCGGCCTGCGCCTGCTGGAGGCGGTTCACGGCGGGGGCGCGCCAGATGTGGCAGATGGCCAGGGCCAGCGCGTCGGCGGCGTCGGCGGGGCGCGGGGGTTCGGCCAGCCGCAGGAGGCGGGTGACCATGGCGCCGACCTGGGCCTTGTCCGCCCGCCCCGAGCCGGTGACGGCGGCCTTGACCTCACTGGGGGTGTGCAGCGCCACCGGCAGGCCCCGGCGGGCGGCGCAGAGCATGGCGACGGCGCTGGCCTGGGCGGTGCCCATGGCGGTGCGGACGTTGTGCTGGCTGAAGACCCGCTCCACCGCGACGTACTCGGGGCGGTGCTCCTCGAACCACTGCTCCAGACCGCGTTCGACCAGCAGCAGTCGCTCGGCGATGTCCGCGTCGGCGGGGGTGCGGACGACGCCCACGCCGGCCATGGTCAGCGGGCGGCCCGCGACGCCCTCGACGACGCCCACGCCGCAGCGGGTCAGGCCCGGGTCGACCCCCAGCACCTTCATCTACGGCTCCCCTCCCCCGGTACCGGCCGGTGCGCGCCGGCGGCGGACGTCCACACACGCGTTCCAGCAGCGTATCGGCCGCCACTGACAGGGTGCGGCAACGGTGACGGGCCGGCGCGGGGTGGCCGCACTCGGCACCGGTGCGCCTGGCTCAGGCGTCGACCTTGGCCATGACGTCGTCGGAGACGTCGAAGTTGGCGAAGACGTTCTGCACGTCGTCGCTGTCCTCCAGGGCGTCGATCAGCTTGAAGATCTTGCGGGCGCCCTCCTCGTCGAGTTCGACCTGCATGGTCGGGACGAAGTTGGCGTCGGCCGAGTCGTAGTCGATCCCGGCCTCCTGGAGCGCGGTGCGCACCGACACCAGGTCGGTGGCCTCGCTGAGGACCTCGAAGGACTCGCCGAGGTCGTTGACCTCCTCGGCACCCGCGTCGAGCACCGCGCCGAGGACGTCGTCCTCACCGAGTTCGCCCTTGGGCACGATCACGACGCCCTTGCGGTTGAAGAGGTAGGAGACCGAACCGGGGTCGGCCATGGAGCCGCCGTTGCGGGTCATGGCGACGCGCACGTCCGAGGCGGCGCGGTTGCGGTTGTCGGTGAGGCACTCGATGAGCACCGCGACACCGTTGGGCCCGTAACCCTCGTACATGATCGTCTCGTAGTCCGCGCCGCCGGCCTCCAGGCCCGCGCCGCGCTTGACCGCGGAGTCGATGTTCTTGTTGGGGACCGACTGCTTCTTCGCCTTCTGGATGGCGTCGTAGAGCGTCGGGTTGCCCTCGGGGTCGGAGCCGCCCATGCGGGCGGCGACCTCGATGTTCTTGATGAGCTTGGCGAAGAGCTTGCCGCGCTTGGCGTCGATCACGGCCTTCTTGTGCTTCGTCGTAGCCCATTTAGAGTGGCCGGACATCCGCCTGTCTCCTTCGCGTAACCCACTACTGCAACGAACGCCTGAGATCCTACCGAAACGCGCTGCGCGCCCGTCACGCGCGGCGAACACGTGACGGGCGCACCGCCCGCGGGCTGTCGGCCCGGTGGACTTCAGGCGGCGGCGGGGGCGGTACCGCGCGCCTCGGCGGCCATCGAGACGAACAGTCCGTGCAGCCGGTGGTCGCCGGTCAGCTCCGGGTGGAAGGACGTGGCCAGGACGTTGCCCTGCCGCACCGCGACGGTGTGGCCGTCGTGGACGGCGAGCACCTGGGCGGCCTCGCCCACCGACTCCACCCAGGGCGCCCGGATGAAGACGCCGCGTACCGGGCCGCCCGCCACCCCGGACACCTCGACGTCGGCCTCGAAGGACTCGTTCTGCCGCCCGAAGGCGTTGCGCCGCACGGTCATGTCGACGCCGCCGAGCGTGTGCTGGTCCGGACGTCCGTCCAGCAGCCGGTCGGCGAGCATGATCATGCCGGCGCAGGTGCCGTAGACCGGGCGGCCGGCCGCGACGAAGGCGCGCAGCGGCTCCAGCAGCCCGAAGGCGACCGCCAGGTTGGACATGGTGGTGGACTCGCCGCCGGGCACGACCAGTCCGTCGAGGTCGGCCAGTTCCTCGGGACGGCGCACCTGCCGCCCCTCGGCGCCCACGCCGGCGAGCGCCGCGAGGTGTTCGCGGACGTCCCCCTGGAGGGCGAGGACGCCGATGACGGGATCGCTCATACCGGTGCTCACCAGCCGCGGTTGGCGTACCGCTCCGCCTCGGGGAGCGTGTCGCAGTTGATGCCGACCATGGCCTCGCCGAGGTTGCGGGAGGCGTCCGCGACGACCTTGGGGTCGTCGTAGAAGGTGGTGGCCTTGACGATGGCGGCGGCGCGCTTGCCCGGGTCGCCGGACTTGAAGATGCCCGAGCCGACGAAGACGCCCTCGGCGCCGAGCTGGCGCATCAGCGCCGCGTCGGCCGGGGTGGCCACGCCGCCGGCGGAGAAGAGCACCACGGGCAGCTTGCCGAGTTCGGCGACCTCGCGGACCAGCTCGAAGGGGGCGCGCAGCTCCTTCGCGGCGGCGTACAGCTCGTTGTTGTCGCAGCCGCGGAGCTTGGCGATCTCGCCCTTGATCTGGCGCAGGTGGCGCACCGCCTCGACGACGTTGCCGGTGCCCGCCTCGCCCTTGGAGCGGATCATCGCGGCGCCCTCGGCGATGCGGCGCAGGGCCTCGCCGAGGTTGGTGGCGCCGCAGACGAAGGGGGTGGTGAAGGCGAACTTGTCGGAGTGGTTGACCTCGTCGGCGGGGGTGAGGACCTCGGACTCGTCGATGTAGTCGACGCCGAGCGCCTGGAGCACCTGGGCCTCGACGAAGTGGCCGATGCGGGACTTGGCCATGACGGGGATGGAGACCGCGTCGATGATGCCCTCGATCATGTCGGGGTCCGACATGCGGGCCACGCCGCCGTCCTTGCGGATGTCGGCGGGGACGCGTTCCAGGGCCATGACCGCGACGGCGCCCGCGTCCTCGGCGATCTTCGCCTGCTCGGGCGTGACGACGTCCATGATCACGCCGCCCTTGAGCTGCTCGGCCATGCCGCGCTTCACGCGGGCGGTGCCCGTCTGCGGGCCGGTCGGCGTCGTCGTGGCGCTGGAGTCGGTGGACACGGGGACCTCACTGATGTGCGTCGGGAATGGGTCGCTGATGCGAGGAAACAACCCGGCCCAAGGCCCTGAAAAGGGCCAATCCGCACCCGGTGGCTCTTCCGGCCTCAGCTGCCCGCGGCGCCGTCGAGTGTGCGGGGCGGCTCGTCGTCCATCTCGAAGGCCATCGGGAAGGGGGCGTGGCCGGCCAGCCGGAGCCACCGCACCGTCCGGTGCCGGCGTACCGCGCGGGCGGCGCGCACCGCGTCGTTGTGGAAGCGGCGTGCCATCGGGACCCGTCGTACGGCGGCCGTCAGCTCGGTGACCGTCTGCTCACCCCCGGGGGCCTCGCGGACCACGTCCAGTTGGCCGGGTTCGCCCAGGACGGCGCGGAGCGCCTCGCTCAGTTCGCTCTCGGCGACCTCGCGCCGCTCCTCCTCGGCCTGCCGCGCCTCGTGGGCGGCCTGGTACAGCACGATGGAGGCCGCGGGGTCGAGCACCCCGGAGGTGCCGAGCTCCTGCGCCACCGAGGCGCGCCGCAGGAGCTGGGCGTCGAGTGCGGCGCGGGCCGCGTCGATCCGGGCGTGCAGGCGGTCCAGTCGGCCGGCGGTCCAGCTCAGGTACACGCCGATCACGACGAGCGCCACGACGATCCAGATGAAGGTGGTCACGCCGGGCCACAGTACCGGGCCGCCCGCCCGGGTGCGGCGCCCCGCGGTCCGGGCCCGCCTCCCGGAGGTCCGGGGAGCCTGCGCGGCGGGAGGCGCCCGAAGGAGCCCCGTCGCCGGGTGGTGCCGTCAGTCGCGAGCCAGGCCCCAGCGGGCGCGCAGTCCGACGCGCTCGTCGGTGTCGACGGCGGCGGCGCCGTCCGCGACGGTCTCGTAGACGGCGAGGATGTCGGCGCCGACGGTCTCCCAGTCGAAGCGCCGCACGTGGCTGGTGCCCAGTGCGCTGAGTTCGGCCAGGCGCCCGGGGTCGCGCAGCAGGCGGACGGCCGCGGCGGCCAGTGCGTCGGCGTCCTCGTTGGCGAAGAGCTCGCCGGCCCTGCCCTGGTCCAGGACCTGTGCGAAGGCGTCGAGGTCGCTGGCGAGCACCGGGGCGCCGGCCGAGAGCGCCTCGACCAGGATGATGCCGAAGGACTCGCCGCCGGTGTTGGGCGCGACGTAGAGGTCGACGCTGCGCAGCAGCCGGGCCTTGTCCTCGTCGGTGACCATGCCGAGGAAGGTGACGCGGTCCCGCAGTTCGGCGGGGAGGCCGGCGACGGCCTCGCGCTGGTCGCCGCGTCCGGCCACCAGGAGCCGGGCGCCGGGCAGTTGCTCCACGATGGCGGGCAGGGCCCGCATGAGGACGGGCAGGCCCTTGCGGGGTTCGTCGATGCGGCCGATGAAGCCGATGGTCGGGGCCGCACCGCGGTCGCCGTCCCGGGTCGCGGCACTGACGCCCTGCCACTCGGGCGCCGGCTCGGCGCGGGCGAAGAAGTCGACGTCGACTCCGTTGGGGATGACGACGGCGTCGCCCCCGAGGTGTTCCACGAGGGTGCGCCTGGCGTACTCGCTGACGGCGATGCGCGCGCTGATCTTCTCCAGGGCGGGCTGGAGGATGGGGTAGGCGGCGATCATGGCGCGGGACCGCGGGTTGGAGGTGTGGAAGGTGGCGACGATCGGCCCCTGCGCCGCCCAGCAGCTGAGCAGGCCCAGCGAGGGCGAGGCGGGCTCGTGGATGTGGATGACGTCGAAGGCCCCGTCGTGGAGCCAGCGGCGGACCCGGGCGGCGGAGAGGAAGCCGAAGTTGAGGCGGGCGACCGAGCCGTTGTAGGGCACCGGGACGGCCCGGCCCGCGGAGACCACGTAGGGCGGCAGCGGCGTTTCGTCGTCGGCGGGCGCGAGGACGGAGACGTCGTGGCCGCCGGCCACGAGGTGCTCGGCGAGGTCGCGGATGTGGAACTGCACACCGCCGGGAACGTCCCAGGAGTACGGGCAGACGATGCCGATTCTCACGCGTTCTCCGTTCGGCCGGCGTCCTCGCGCGAGGTGGCGTCGCCGGACGGGGCGGGGCTGCTCCCGGGAGCGGCCGAGGGGGCGGTGGCGGCGCCGTCGGGTGCGTCGAGGTCGTCGAGCCACAGGCGCTGGAGCATGTGCCAGTCGTGCGGGTGGGCGGCGATGCCGGAGGCGAAGGCGTCCGCCACCGCCTGCGTCATGGCCGCGGCCTTCTCCTTGCGGGTTCCGCTCTGCGGCACCTCGACGGGTGCGTGGACCCGGCCGCCCATCCGGGGCGGCGCCTCGTACCAGAGGGTGACGGGCAGCAGGGCGGCCCCCGTCTGGAGGGCGAGCATCGCCGGGCCGGCGGGCATGCTGGCCCGCTCGCCGAAGAAGTCGACCGGTACGCCGGAGCTGGAGAGGTCGCGGTCGGCCACCAGGCAGACGGCACCGCCGGAACGCAGCCGGCGGGCCAGCTTGCCGAAGGCGGCGCCGCCGGTGTGCGGCAGCACCTCCATGCCCAGGCCCTCGCGGTAGGCGACGAAGCGGTCGTAGAGCGCCTCGGGCTTGAGTCGCTCGGCGACGGTGGTGAAGGGGATGCCGAGCACGGTGGAGAGCCAGGCGCCGGCGAGGTCCCAGTTGGCCAGGTGCGGCAGCGCGACGACTGCTCCCCGGCCCTCCGCCATAGCCTTGCGCAGGTGGTCGACGCCCTCGGGCGCGAAGTTCGCGGCGATCCGCTCCGGGGTCCAGCTCGGCAGCCGGAAGGACTCCATCCAGTAGCGCAGGTAGGAGCGCATCGCGAAGCGGGAGAGCCGGTGCAGTTCCGCCTCGTCCGCGTGGGGCACGACCCGTGCCAGGTTGGCCTCCAGGCGGCGCACGCCCTTGCCGCGGCGCTGCCAGGCGGCGTCGGCCAGGGAGCGGCCGAGCCGGCCGGCCACGGGTTCGGGCAGCCGGCGGACTCCGGCCCAGCCCGCGCCGTACAGGGCGTCGGTGAGCCGGTCGCGCTGCTCGGCGGTGACAAGGGTGCGGTTCACGCGGTGGTTCCCCCCTGGGAGACGGTTTCGGCTGCCGCCTCGGCCTCGGCGGACTCGCGGCGCACCGTCACCACCCGCTGTCCGAGGGTGACGGCGCTGCCGGCGGCGACCGCCCACAGGGCGACGGGCAGCAGGTACTGGATGCCGGGCACGCCGAACATGTGGAGGCCGGAGAAGCCGCAGGCGACCAGGGAGATCACCAGCCGCTCGGCGCGCTCCACCAGCCCGTTGACGTTCACCGGCAGGCCGATGCTCTCGCCGCGGGCCTTGGTGTAGGAGACCACCTGCCCGCTGGCCAGGCAGAAGATGGTGACGGCGCAGAGGGTCAGCGAGTCGCCGCGCCCGGCGTACCACAGGGCCAGCCCGCCGAAGATCGCCGCGTCGGCGACGCGGTCGAGGGTGGAGTCCAGGAACGCGCCCCACCGGCTGGAGCGGCCGAGCTGCCGCGCCATGTTGCCGTCCACCAGGTCGGAGAAGACGAACAGCGTGATGACGACCGTGCCCCAGAAGAACTGCCCCATGGGGTAGAAGACCAGGGCGCCGGCCACGACGCCTCCGGTGCCGATCAGAGTGACGGCGTCGGGGCTCACGCCGAGGCGGATGAGCAGGGCGGCGAACGGCGTGAGGACACGCGTGAAGAACGCACGCGCGTACTTGTTCAGCATGGCCTTCCCGAAGGGTCGTGGCGGGCCGGGCGACAGGGGAGGCCCCCGGCTGGCCCATGGTAGCCACGCGCCACGACGCCCGTCGCACCGCGCACGGCGGGCCGCCGACCCGCTGCCGCCCGGCCCGTGCCCGCCCCGGCTGCGGGCCTGCGCCGCTCGGGCCCGCGGTGGCGGGCCGCAGCCCGGACGCGCGGGCGCGGCCCGTCGCCGACGGGCACGGTGTCCGGCTGGCGCGGGGGCCGGCCGGCGGGCGCCGTGACGTGACGGTTCCCACCCGGCGGGCCGCCGGGTGGGCCGTAGCCGTCACTTCGCCGGACCCACTCCCGTGCCCGGGGTCAGGACAGGGTGCAGAGGGTCCCGTTGAGGCGGACGGCGGTCGGTGCCGGGTTGGCGCCGTCGTTGGCCCCGGTGAACCCGAAGGTGGCGGTGGAGGCACCGTGGGCGGCGAGGACCGGGGCCCCGGCCTGGCTGGTGACCCGGACGTGGCTGCCGCTCTGGCTGAACACGGCGTTCCAGCCGGAGGAGACGGACTGCCCGCCGGAGGGCCAGTCGAAGTCGAGGGTCCAGCCGTCGAGCGGGGTGTCTCCCAGGTTGGTGGCGGTCATCGAGGCCACGAACCCGTTCCCCCAGCCGTTGTCCACGTGGTAAGTGACCGCGCAGGTGCTGGTCCGGGGGCTGGTGGTGGTGAACGTCAGCGGGTCGGAGGGGGCCGAGAGGCGGCCGGCGGAGTCGGCGGCCAGGACGTCCACCGCGTGGGTGGAGCCGGCCGGGAGGTTGCGCAGCGTGGCGGTGGTGCCGTCGGTCTCGGCGACCAGCTGGCTGTGGCCGCCCGCCTTCTCGTAGACCTCGTAGCGGGCGGCTCCGGCGGCCGCGGGCCAGCTCAGGGTCGCGGTGGTGTCGGTGGCCGCGTCCAGTCGCGGGGTTCCCGGAGCCTGTGCCTTCGAGGCGGCCGGGCCGGTGCCGGCTTGCGGGTGCAGGGTCAGGGTGGTCAGGGAGTAGGGGGCGACGGTCACCCGGGAGGCCGTGGCGGAGCCGGTGGCGTCGGTGAGGTCGGTGTCGCCTCGGGCGTAGCGGGTCACCTGCGGCGCGCCGGCCGCCGGGGTGAAGCCGTCGAAGTGCAGGTCGACCTCGCGGGAGGCACCGGGGTCCTTGTTGACCACCAGGACGCCGAGGTCGCCGTTGCGGTGCTGCACCGCGTGGACCGAGACCTGCGGGTCGGTGGCGCTCGCGCCCACCATGGTGTCGCCGGTGGCCCCGAGCGCGGTCAGCATCTTCATGCCGTAGTAGGGGTGGAAGGGCGTGTTGGCCGCGGGCTCGCACACCTCGCCGGTGCAGGTGGCACTGGAGAGCATGCCCATGTCGCCGTAGTCGGTCTCGCCGTCGACGGTCGTGATCTGGCCGGCGGCGTTGTGGGTGTCCCACCAGTCGACGTTGGTGACGCCGTTCTCCAGCGCGGTCATCATCGCGTCGGCGGCGAACAGCCCGTTGGGCCGCCCGGTGAGCCGCGAGCCCCCGGTGTTGGTGTTGACCTCGGTCATGGTGATCTCGACGTCCCGCGAGTGCGCGCCGGCGTACCGGTCGAGCTGGGCGCGCACCTCCCGCAGTTCGCCGGGGAGCTGCGCCACCTTGGTGAGTGCGGCGTCGGCGTCGTCGCCGCCCGGGTACCAGTGGACGCTGACGAAGTCCACGTCGTGGGCGACCGCCGCGAGCACCACGTGGTTCCAGTCCCCCTCGTCGCCGGAACCCACCACGCCGTCGGGCCAGTTGCCCGGCATCGTGAGGACGGCCCCAATCCTGACGTTTGGGTCGACGGCCCGCATCGCTGTCGCGTACGCCTTGACCTGCCGGGCGTACTCGGCGGGGCTCAGGTCGGCGTGGGTGTCGCTCTCCCAGCCGCTGCCGTAGTGGCCGTTGCCGTAGATCTCGTTGCCGATCTCCCAGTACCGGGCGCCGTAGCCCTTGGTGACGTTGGCGTACCGGACCCAGTCGGCTGCCTCCTGCGGGGTGCCGGTCCCGTAGTTGGCGATGATGACGGGTTGCGCGCCGGCGGTCCGCACGGTCTTCATGAAGTCGTCGAAGCCGGTGCCGGGCGCCACGTAGCCGCCGGGCGCGCTGTGGTCCTTCCAGTGGTAGATGTCGGCGTACGAGCCGCCGGGATAGCGCATCGCACCCACCCCCGCGTCCTTCATCAGGGACGCCACCTCGGGGTCGTTCATGTGCGGGTCCCAGATGGCGGCGTTGACGCCGCGGGCCGCGCCGCTGAGCGTGGACAGCGATCCCCGGGCGTCGACGGTGACGTCCACTCCGGACGGCGTGTCGGCCGCCGCCTGCGGGGCGGCCTGGGCGAACGGCGCGACGGCGAGGACAGCCGCCAGGGCGGTGACGAGTCCGGCCAGTCGCCGGGCGGGCCGGCCGAGCGGGGCGCGGCTGCGGCCGGACGGGGTGGGTGACGGTGGCACGACGAGTTCTCCCTCGGGCTCACCCGCGGCCCCGGGCTGGTCGCCGGGGAACGCGGTGCTGGGGTGGCGTGGTGCGTTCCTCCGCGACGACCGGTGGCGGGCACCGGGACATGGGAGCGCTCCCAATATGGGGAGCGCAGGGGTCGGTGTCAACGCCCGTGCGGTCGACCGCACTTGCGCGGGCGTGCCCCCGTCCGCCCTCCCGTACGCGGCTGCGCCGCACCCCCCGGCGGCGGTAACCTGCTCACCGGGCGGTCCGTTCAGGTGTACGCACCGTCAGACGGGGGAAGGGCCGCAGCAGTGCGGACGTGCGGTGTTCCGGTGGAGGGGGCGGCGAAGTGGCGGACGGTTTCGACTTCCAGCCGGGTGCGGAGGTTCCGCTCTCCGGCGCGGCGGGCCAGACCGCGGCGACGCAGGCGCTGGCCTCCGTCGCCTATCGCGACAGCGCGCTGGCCGCCATCAGCGACGCCGACTCCGACATCGCCACCTCGGGGTTCACCCCGCCCCGGCTGTCGATGTTCGAGCCCAACCTGGGGGAGGCGTTCGCCCGCGCCGTGCAGGTGCGGATGCTCGGCGGCGGCCGGGCCGCGATGATCCAGTCCTTCGGGATGGAGCCGCGCACCGTCGTCGAGCACTGCCTGGCCGCCTCCCGCATCCGCCGGCTGCGCGACACCCGCCTCACGGCCCTGGTGGCCGTCTTCGGGCTGGTCTTCCTCCCCGGCGCGCTGCTCTGGCTGGCCGGTTTCCAACTGCGGCGCGCCCTGCGGCGCTTCAACGGTTCGGGGACGGCCGCGCTCGGCGGCGTGATCCTGTTCCTGGTGGCGGGCCTGGGCGTCCTCTTCCTGCTCCGGCCGCCGTTCTCCGGGCTGCCGGGGCTGTACGTGCGGCTGGTGGTCTGGGTGCCGGCGGTCGGCTGGTGGTGGGCCAAACGCATCTGCGAGGCCACCGCGCGGGACCTGCGGGACTCATGGTCGGGCCTGCTGGCCGGCGGCGGCGTGGGCCCGAAGATCCCCGAGGCGGTGCCGCGCGACCCCAACCACACGGCCGCCGAGGAGCTGCGCCAGAGCCTGGCCCGGCTGGACGCGGAGCAGAAGAGCAACGTCGTCTTCTACGCGGGCCCGCGCGGGATACTGGGGATGGGTACCCGGTGGGGCAGTTGGCAGATGGCGGAGGAGCTGCGGCCGGCGAAGTCCGGTGGCGAGATCCACCCCTTCCGCAGCTACGACGTGATCCGGGCCGTGCACGACCGGCTCAAGCAGCTGGAGCGCAGCCCCCTGCACACCGGAGGCTTCCGGCGTCCGCCCTCGGTGCGCCACTGGATCGTCTCCCCCGTCGGTGAGAAGGCGACGAAGGTGGGCCGGCCGGAGGGGGCCCACATGGACGGCTACCAGGTCCGCGGCCACGAGATCGAACGCATATGCAACGAGCAGCAGTTCGGCGCCGGTGACCGCCACTACCTCGGTGTGCAGTTCGTGGAGTGGGACGGCCAGCTGGTGCTGACGATGCTCATCACCGTCACGGTGCTCCACGAGACGCTGCGTGTCGAGGTCACCGGCCACGCCCTGGGCCCGGTGCACCCCCTGTTCACCTCCGGCCCGCCCGACCGCACCAAGACCGTCCCCAAGACCGTGCGGTTCTGGGAGACCAAGACCCACAACCTGCCGCTGGTGGAGCCCTCGGAGGTGGTGCGGCAGACCGTGCGCGCGCCCCTGACCTGGTTCCCCCCGGTGCTGGATTTCCTCGGCGGGAAACTGGTGCTGCCCGAGCCCTTCGGTCTGCGGCACGCCTGGGCCGACAAGCCCTGGCGCCACCGCTTCATGGCGGACGACGCGATGCGCGTGGCCACCCCCGTGCTGCGGGTGGTGCACAACGCGACCCTGCACGTCCTGCGGGAGAACGGCGTGGACACCGAACGCTTCGAGGGCCGCTCGCTGTTCCTCAGCGGCCAGGTGCAGGACCCGCAGCCGAAGCTGGCGGACGAGTACAGCGCCTGACCGCGCCCACGACGGCCGCGGCGGCTGGTCCGCGGCCGGACCGGCTCAGCTCGGCCAGGCCTCCGCCAGCATGGTGCGCGTGTCGGCCAGGAGCTGGGGCAGCACCCGGGTCTGCGCGACGACCGGCATGAAGTTGGTGTCGCCGCCCCAGCGGGGCACCACGTGCTGGTGGAGGTGGGCGGCGATGCCGGCGCCGGCCACGCTGCCCTGGTTCATGCCGATGTTGAAGCCGTGCGCGCCGGAGGCGGTGCGCAGCGCGGTCATCGCCTGCTTGGTCAGTTCGCCCAGCTCGGCCGTCTCGGCGGCGTCGAGCTCGGTGTAGTCGGCGACGTGCCGGAAGGGGACCACCATGAGGTGCCCGCCGTTGTACGGGTAGAGGTTGAGCACGGCGTAGACGTGCCGCCCGCGCCGGACCACCAGGCCGTCCTCGTCCGACTTGGAGGGGATGGTGCAGAAGGGGCAGCCGTCGCCGGCGCCCGGGCCGCTCGGCTTGTTCTCACCCTGGATGTAGGCCATCCGGTGGGGCGTCCACAGGCGCTGGAAGGCGTCCTGGGTGCCTACTCCGATCTGCTGCTCCGGCTCACTCGTCATACCGGCCAGCATATGGCGTCGCCCGCGGGCAGCGTGTCGCTGGGGGCGGGGCCCGGCCCGCGGCGGGGATGCTGGGGCGGTGGAGACCGCCGAGAGCGAGAAACGCCTGCTGGGCTGGGAGTGGCACGGCTTCTGGCCGCTGATGGCCGCGTCGGGCCTGTTCCTGGCCGCCTACGCGGTGCTCGTCCTGGACACCTCGCTGCACGGTGCCTGGCGGACGCTGTGGTGGGTGGTCCTCCTCGCCTGCTGGGGCCTGTTCGTGGCGGACTACCTGGTGCGGCTGGTGCTCGCCGAGGACCGGCGTCGCTTCGTGCGCACCCGCTGGCTGGACCTGGTGGTCACCCTCCTGCCCCTGCTGCGTCCGGTCCGCGTGGTGGACGTGCAGGACCGGGTGCGGCTGCGGGAGGCCCGACCGCGGCTGGGCCTGGAGGCCAGAGTGATGGCCTACACCGGCCTGGCCACGGTGCTCATCGGCTTCGCCGCGGCACTGGCGGTCTACCAGGCCGAGCGGGGTACGCCCGGCACCACCGTGCGCGACTTCGGTGACGCGCTGTGGTGGGCCTCCTCCGCGCTGACCACCACCGGATACGGCGACGTGGTGCCGGTCACGGCGCGGGGCCGGACGGTGGGAGCCGTGCTGGGCTTCCTGGGGGTGGCGCTGGTGGGCGCGGTGGTCGGCTCGTTCTCGTCGTGGTTGCTGCGCCGGTTCGACAGGCGGGAGCAGAGCTGAGCCTGCTGCCCCTGCGGGGCCGGGAAAGCCGCCGGCCCCGCAGGGACCGTGGGTCCTGCGGGGCCGGCGGCGCGGTGTGTCAGACCTGCACGCGGCGCTCCACGGCGTCGAGGATCTCCGCGATCGCCTCGTCCTTCGGGATGCCGTTCTTCTGCGAGCCGTCGCGGTAGCGGAAGGAGACGGCGCCCGCCGCGACGTCCTCGTCACCGGCGATGACCATGAAGGGCACCTTGGACTTCTGCGCGTTGCGGATCTTCTTCTGCATGCGGTCCGCCGAGGAGTCGACGTCCATGCGCAGTCCCTTGGCGCGCGCCTGGGTGGCGAACTCCTGCAGGTAGGGGACGTGGCTGTCGCCGATCGGGATGCCGGTGGCCTGCACGGGTGCGAGCCAGGCGGGGAAGGCGCCCGCGTAGTGCTCCAGCAGGACGGCGAAGAACCGCTCGATGGAGCCGAAGAGCGCGCGGTGGATCATGACGGGGCGCTGCTTGGTGCCGTCGGCGGAGGTGTACTCCAGGTCGAAGCGCTCCGGCAGGTTGAAGTCCAGCTGGACGGTGGACATCTGCCAGGTCCGGCCGATGGCGTCGCGCGCCTGGACGGAGATCTTCGGGCCGTAGAACGCGGCGCCGCCCGGGTCGGGCACCAGCGGCAGCCCCTGCTTCTCGGCGACCTCGGCGAGCGTGCGGGTGGCCTCCTCCCACGCCTCGTCCGAGCCGACGAACTTCTCCGGGTCCTTGGTCGACAGCTCCAGGTAGAAGTCGGTGAGGCCGTAGTCCCGCAGCAGGTTGAGGACGAAGGTGAGCGTGCGGTCGAGCTCCTCGGCCATCTGGTCGCGGGTGCAGTAGATGTGCGCGTCGTCCTGGGTGAAGCCGCGGGCCCGGGTCAGGCCGTGCACCACGCCGGACTTCTCGTAGCGGTAGACGGTGCCGAACTCGAAGAGCCGCAGGGGCAGTTCACGGTAGGAGCGGCCCCGCGCATCGAAGACCAGGTTGTGCATGGGGCAGTTCATGGGCTTGAGGTAGTAGTCCACGCCCTCGTCGAGCTGCATGGGCGGGTACATGCCGTCGGCGTACCAGTCCAGGTGGCCCGACTTCTCGAAGAGCTTCCCCTTCGTCGCGTGCGGGGTGTAGACGAACTCGTAGCCCTCCTCCTCGTGCCGGCGGCGCGAGTAGTCCTCCATGACCCGGCGGATGATGCCGCCGCGGGGGTGGAAGACGGCGAGGCCCGAGCCGATCTCCTCGGGGATGGAGAAGAGGTCGAGTTCCGCACCGAGCTTGCGGTGGTCGCGCTTCTCGGCCTCGGCGAGGAACTCCAGGTACGCCTTGAGCTCGTCCTTGGACGGCCAGGCGGTGCCGTAGATGCGCTGGAGCTGCGGGTTCTTCTCGCTGCCGCGCCAGTACGCGGCGGCCGAGCGCATCAGCCTGAACGCCGGGATGGCCCGGGTGCTGGGCAGGTGCGGGCCGCGGCAGAGATCCTTCCAGCACAGCTCGCCGGTCTTGGCGTCGAGGTTGTCGTAGATGGTCAGCTCGCCGGCGCCGACCTCGGCCGAGGCGCCCTCGGCCGCGTCCTCCGCGCCCGAGCCCTTCAGCCCGATCAGCTCCAGCTTGTACGGCTCGGCGGCCAGCTCCTCGCGGGCCGCCTCGTCGGTGACCGCGCGGCGCGAGAAGCGCTGGCCCCGCTTCTGGATCTCCTGCATCTTCTTCTCGATGCGCTTGAGGTCCTCGGGGGTGAACGGCGTCTCGACGTCGAAGTCGTAGTAGAAGCCGTCCTTGACGGGCGGGCCGATGCCGAGCTTGGCCTCCGGGAAGAGCTCCTGCACGGCCTGGGCCATGACGTGCGCGGTGGAGTGGCGCAGGATGGCGAGGCCGTCGTCGCTGGTGATCTCCACCGGCTCGACCTCGTCACCGTCGGCGACCTGGTGGGCGAGGTCGCGCAGCTGCCCGGCGACGCGGGCGGCGACCACGGAGCGCTCGCCCTGGAAGAGGTCGGCGGCCGTAGTGCCCGTGCTCACCACGCGTTCTTCCCGCTCGGAATCGCGCTGGATGACCACACGGACGTCTGACACCGGTCTCTCCTGACTCTTGTCTGGGCTACGGCAGCGAGCGCTGCGGTCCAGATCGTACCGAGCCGGGTGCCGCCGGTCCTAAACGGATTCCGGCGGCACCTCCTTCGGCGGTGCCCCGGGGGCCTGACCTGGCTCCGGCCGGGCCGCCCCGCCGCAGGCCTCCTCCAGGTAGTCGACGTTCTCCTGGAGCGCCTTGACCATGCGGTCCCGCTCGTCGTCGTCGACCTGCACGGGGACCACCCCGCGGGCCCCGGTCACCCGCCGGAACCCGCCGCGGCTCTCCAGCCGCCCGGTGAACCGGACGGGTAGCCCCACCAGGTGGGCGTGGCCGGCGGTGCGGTAGTCCTCCTCCTGGAGGGTGGCGCGCACCTCTCCGACGTCGGCACCGGCCAGCACTCGCAGCCGCACGCTGCCGGGTCCGTCCGGGCCCTCCCGGCGCAGCCGCACCACCGTCCCGGTCACCTCCACCGGCAGGGACGGCTCGCCCCGGGCGTAGCGGCGGGCGGCGCGCTGGAGGGCCGGCAGGTCGCCGGGGGAGAACTCCACCGGCTCCGGCTGGGCGGTGAACCCGGCGGCCGGCCCGGCCATCAGCGACCAGCGCACCGAGATCCGCGCCCCCTGCGACCCGCGGACCAGCGCCATCAGGGCCTGCACCAGTTCGTGGCAGACGCCGAGGTTCACCGCCGCGTCGAAGGCGGACATACCCCCGGTGGCCCGCTGGAAGTCGGTGGCGTCACGGGTGGCGTGCAGGGCCCGCTGGAGCCCGGCGACGGCGGGCCGGCCGGCCTCCACCGGCACGTAGGCGGTCAGCCGCCGGCCCTGCGTGGCCGGTCCCACCACCACGTGGTGCAGGAAGGCCTCGGCCCTGCGCCGGTGCCGGGCCCCGTGGTAACCGACCTGTTCGATCGTGCCGAGCGCCCCGGCGACCAGCATCGCGCGGACGGCGGCCCGCAGCTGCTCCTGCGCCTCCCACGCCACGGCTCCCCCGCCGTCGTCCGGCACCTCGCGCTCCCACTGCACCTCGTCGCCCGGGGCGGCGAGCTGGGCCAAGACCTCGCGGGCGGAGGGCTCGGCGCTGTGGACGAGGGCGGTGAGCGCCTCGGCGAGCAGTTCGTCGGTGTCGGCGAAGGCGCGGCTGCTGGGCACCAGGAGACTGGTCGCGACGGGCCTGCCGGGCGGTGTCCAGCGGGTGTACTGGCCGCCGGCCCCGGTGCGGCTGCGCCAGCCGTGGCGGGCCAGCAGGGCGGCCAGCATCTCGGGGGCCATCGAGGAGGGGTCGGGGAGCCGGGGGACGGGCAGGTCGCGTGGTTCGACGGGGTGGTACGTCACGGTGTGCCTCCCGCTCCGACCCGCGCCATGATCTCCCGCAGCGCCCGGTCGTCGAAGATCCGCGCGGTGGACAACCGCACGGTGGTCCGGTTCCGGCCGGTCACGGCGTGGCCGGCGAGGTTGGTCCAGTAGCAGCAGTGCCGCAGCGCGAGACGGTCGTGGCCGGCCTCGACCCAGGCGTCCCGGTCGCGGGGCGCGAGCATCACCACGAGTATCTTCGGCACGGCCACCGGGGTGCGGGCCAGTTTCCGCAGGTGGGCGTTGTCCAGCGAGAAGCCGAAGCTGCCGCCGCTCGGGCGCGGCGCCACCTGGTAGGTGCACTTGAGCTGCACCTTGATGGTGACCTCGTCGTCCACGAGGTGGTCGGAGCTGTGGCTGACGTGCCAGTCGACGCCGTCGTCGGGGAAGGGCTGGGCGAGGGAGCAGCCGGCTGCCGCGGCGATCGCGTGCAGGTAGCCGACCTGGAGCGTCTCCATGCAGGCGGTGGTGGCCAGGGAGCCGCGCGGAGCGGGGGTCCCCGGGAGCGCCGCGGGGTCGGGCTGGGCCAGCACCATCGCACACACGCCTCTCACGCGTCGTCGTGACGGGACCGGGGTGCCGGGCCCGCCCGGGGCGCCCGCACGGGCGGCGGGAGCGGGTCGGTGGGGCCGGGGGCGTCCGTCACGCGTCCAGGGGTTCCGCCGGCCGTGGCGGCGGGGTTCCGGCGCGGCCGGCCGGTGGCGGGTGGCCCGCCGGGGGCGCCCTGGGGCAGGCCCGGCGGGCCGTCACGGAGGAAGGGGGACGCTTCCGCGCCACTCGGCCCGCAGGGCCTCCTCGCGTTGTCGTCCACCTGTTTTGTCTCCCCGTCAAGTACGCGGCAAACCCACACGATTGGAACGACCCGGCGCAGGGGTATCACCCCGTCAGGCGGCCGAGACGGCCACGGGGAGAGCGAGTGCGGGGAGTTGGGATGACACCGTGCTGGTATGAGGGCCCACTGGCCTCATTCGACACCGAGACCACGGGAGTCGACGTGGAGAACGACCGCGTCGTCTCCGCGGCGCTGGTCGTGCAGGAGACGCCGCGGTCGGTGCCGCGGGTGACGCGCTGGCTGGTCAACCCGGGCGTGGAGATACCGCCGGCCGCCACCGAGGTGCACGGCCTGACGCCGGACCACCTGGCCCGCTTCGGACGCTGGCCCGCCCCGGTGGTGGACGAGGTGGCGCGGGCCCTGGCCGACCAGGCGCTGGCGGGCCGCCCGCTGGTGGTGATGAACGCCCCCTTCGACCTGACGCTGCTGGACCGCGAGTTGCGGCGCCACCGCGCCTCCTCCCTCGCCCGCTACCTGGGCCAGCGGCGGCTCTGCGTCCTGGACCCACGGGTGCTGGACCGGCACCTGGACCGCTACCGCAAGGGCCGGCGCACCCTCAGCGACCTGTGCGAGCTCTACGAGGTGGAGTTGGACGGCGCACACGACGCCGCGGCGGACGCGCTGGCGGCCCTCGGGGTGGTGCGGGCGATAGGCCGCCGCTACGCCCCGCGGCTGGAGCAGTACTCGCTGCCCGAGCTGCACGCCCGGCAGGTGACCTGGCACGCGGCGCAGGCACAGGGACTGCAGGCGTTCTTCGCCCGCAACGGTTCGCCGGAGGCGGTGGACCACAACTGGCCGCTCCGCCCGGGGCTGCCCGCCGCAGCGTGAGCGGTCCGGCCGCCGGCCCGCGCGGATGCGCCACACACAACGCAGCGGGCGGAACCTTCGGTTGAAGGTTCCGCCCGCTGCGACCGGGTGGGCGATACTGGGTTCGAACCAGTGACCTCTTCGGTGTGAACGAAGCGCTCTCCCACTGAGCTAATCGCCCGGTGTGTCTGCGGGGTGTCCCGCGAACGACGTGAACAATACAGCCCGCGCGACCGGACCTCCAAATTCCTTCCGGCCTCGCCCTCCCCCGCCGCCCCGCGCGGCTCAGCCACCCGCCAGCCGGCGCGCCAGGCCCCGGTGCCCGGCGCGCATCATCGCCGCGTGGTTGAGCGAGAAGAGGGGCCGCCCGGGCAGCGCGAGCCACCGCAGCAGGGGGCGGGTCACGCTCACCTCCTGGTGGTAGACGGCGACCGTCCCCTGCCCCCGGGCCTCGATGCGCCAGCGGGCCTCCCCCACCATGTCCCCGGTCAGAGCGGCCTCCAGGACGCCGGCCCCGGGGTCGCGCCGGCGCTCCACGAGTTCGACCACCAGCTCGTACGGCAGGAAGGAGCGGATGTGGAGGACGCCGCCGCCCGCCTCGCTCCGCTCGGCCCGCCGCACCTGCGGCCACCAGCCCGGGTAGTCCTCCACACGCTCCAGCTCCCGGTAGACGACGGCCGGCGGGGCGGCCAGCGGCCACCTCGCGTCGAAGCAGTAGCGGTGCAGGGCGGGGCGGTGGGACATGCGCCCAGTGTGCCGGGGGACGCGCCCTGCGGTGGGAAAAGAACCGGAGCCCGCAGACCTGGTCTGCGGGCTCCGGTACGGGGTGGGCGATACTGGGTTCGAACCAGTGACCTCTTCGGTGTGAACGAAGCGCTCTTCCGCTGAGCTAATCGCCCCCGTGCGACGACAACATTACCGCAAGTCAGGGGCGGTCATGACCACCCCTGGGCAGGGGCGGCCCGGAAGCCCGCGGTCCTCGCCCGCCGGACCGGCCGGCCACTGCGCGCAGCGCCCCTCAGCCCGCCAGTTTCCACGGGGCCGTGAACCCGTAGCGCATCAGGTAGACCACCACCGCGGCGACGACCACGGCCACCACCAGGCCGGTGAGGACCAGGTTGCGGCGCCGCACCCGCGGGTCCATCGCACGGTGGGTGGCCTCGGTGACCTTCCGCCTGGTCCAGCGCAGCACCAGCTGGGCCCAGACGAACTCGGTCGCCCAGATCGCCAGGCCGGCGAAGATGACCAGCCAGCCCGGTCCGGGCAGCGGCAGGAGGAAGACGCCGCCCACCACGACGGCGAGGCCGACGACGAAGACCCCCACCTGCCAGGTGAGGTGCAGGGGGCGGGAGCGCTTGACGAACGAGGGTGCGCGCGAACCCAGGCCCTCTCGCGAGGACTCCTGGGACGGCTCCCCCGCCGACGTGGCACCGCCCTCGCTCACCCCGCGCTCGCCGTCACCCTCCGTGGTCATGATCTCAACCTACCGGACAATTCACCCGTCACCAGAATGGACGCGGCGGAGAATACTCCGCTGGGCCGTACGAGGTATCCGAAGCCCCTCAAAACCCTCGAAGGGGTTTACAACGGCACCGGAAGTGGCATGTCGATTTCGCCGACGTGCGAATCCCCGAGCGCACACTGAGCGAAAGGCCCTGGCGCTTATGAACACCACGGTCAGCTGCGAGCTGCACCTGCGCCTCGTTGTGTCGAGCGAGTCGTCACTGCCTGTACCCGCGGGCCTGCGGTACGACACGGCCGATCCCTACGCCGTGCACGCCACCTTCCACACCGGAGCCGAGGAGACGGTCGAGTGGGTCTTCGCCCGTGACCTCCTCGCCGAGGGGCTGCACCGGCCCACCGGTACCGGCGACGTCCGCGTATGGCCGTCCCGGAGCCACGGACAGGGCGTCGTCTGCATCGCCCTGAGCTCCCCTGAGGGCGAGGCCCTCCTGGAGGCCCCCGCCCGCGCCCTGGAGTCGTTCCTGAAGCGGACCGACGCAGCCGTCCCCCCCGGAACCGAGCACCGACACTTCGACCTCGACACCGAGCTCTCCCACATCCTCGCGGAGAGCTGACGGAGGAAGCGCAGTCCCACACCCGCAACCCACGCTCACGTTCCGCGCCAGTCCGACTCGGGGAGACTTCCGCGGACCGACAACCCCCACACCGCACACCGCGACGCCGCCCTCCGCACACCATGCGGGAGGCGGCGTCGCGGCGTGCGGGCGGGCGGTGCCCGGCGGCCGGCGGTGAGTGGACCAGGGCGGGCAGGACCTACAGTCGTCGCTCAACGAGGATCCGGAGCCGCCGCGGCTCCCCCAGTCCCGGGAGCGAACACCGTGATGATCAACCACGACAGCCGGGCCGCACTCGACATGGTCACCGCGCTGCTGAACACGGCGCCCGGCGACGGCTCGGCCGACTCCCTGTGCGACGTCGGCGCGCTGGCGCGGTTCGTCGACGCGCAGCGGGTCAGCGACGTGCCGGCACTCACTGTGGACGACCTGGCGGCGGTGAAGGCGGTGCGCTCCCGGTTCGCCGAGGTCTTCGCCGCCCCCGACGACCGTACGGCGGCCGGGCTCCTCAACACGCTGGTAGCCGCGGCCGGCACCACCCCGCGCCTGACCGACCACGGGGGCTACCCCTGGCACGTGCACTACTTCGCGCCGGGCGCCGCGGTCGCCGACCACGTGGCTGCGGACGGCGGCATGGCCCTCGCCTTCCTGGTGGTGGCCGGCGAGCGGGAGCGCCTGCGCAGGTGCGCCGCGCCGGACTGCGCCCATGCCTTCGTCGACCTCTCCCGCAACCGCTCCCGGCGCTACTGCTCCAGCCGGACCTGCGGCAACCGGCAGCACGTCGCGGCGTACCGGGCGCGGCGCAGGGTGGGCGAGGGCTGACGGCGCCGGCGACCCGCCGCCCGGCCCCGGGCGCAGAGCCGGGTCCCCGCTCCGCCCGGACGGGGCCGGGGCGCGGCCCGGTCACAGCAGCAGCAGGTCATGGGTGGCCCCCAGCAGCAGCAGGAGGCCGATGACGGCGAGGAAGAGCATCAGGGGCGGCTGGGACAGGGCGAAAAGGCACCCTCGGCCGCTCGGCTCCGGCGGCACGGGGGTGGACACGTCGTCTCGGGGCAGGGCGCACTCGTCGTTCATCTCGGGC
The DNA here is from genome assembly GCF_042733155.1 of Streptomyces sp. NPDC059740. NCBI lineage: Bacteria > Bacillati > Actinomycetota > Actinomycetes > Kitasatosporales > Streptomycetaceae > Streptomyces > Streptomyces sp. NPDC059740. The sequence continues at coordinate 86,308 of NZ_JBHWGP010000029.1, forward strand.
CGATGATCGCGCAGACCGCCGCGCCCCCCGGCCCGAGAGGCCGTTCACCGGCCCTGATTCATCAGATCCCGTGCTTTTTGAGAATCGCCTCGATGTCCGAGAGGTCCTCCTTGGGGGTGGCATCGGAGGTGGCTGCGGGACGCGAGCCGGTGTGCCCCTGCGGCAGCGGCGGCGAAGCGGGGGACGAGCCCGCCGCGGCGCGGTCGGCCGAGCGTGCCGCGGCCCGCCGCTCCCGGCGGCCGGTACGGCGGGAACGCCGTTCGGCCACCCGTCCGAGGAGGAAGAGGAGCGCGGAGAGGGCCAGTACCCCGAAACCGGCCCAGACCTGCGGGTTCAGAGCCAGGTTCTCGATCCAGTCGGTCACCCCGGTCATCACCAGGCCCAGGGGGATCAGCGCGAACGCCGCGATGCGTACCGCGGCCAGGAACCGGCGACGGTAGGCCGTCACCACGGCGATGCCCAGGCCCGCCGCGGTCAGCGCGGCACAAACGGTGGAGGTCAGCATGTCCGTCCTTCCCACGGTGGAGCACCGCACGGCTGCCACCTGCCCGCGGCGGCCTGCCGCGCCCGGCCGGGCCGGCGCTCCTCTTCCATGCTGCCCCTTCGGTGCACGGAACGGCCACGGCTCACGCCGTACCTGAGGGAGATGTCCGGGTCGCCTCCTCCCCAGGTGCCGGTGGGAGCGCCGGCGGACCGGAAGCACCCGGCAGGACCCGGGCGCCGCACCGGACGCCCCGGGCCTGGAAGACTGGGCCCATGAACGACGCCACGACCCCCGCCGCCCCCGCCGTCCTCGAGGTGTGGTGCGAACTCCAGTGCCCGGACTGCCACGCCGCGCTCGGCGACCTGCGGGCCCTGCGCGAGCGGTACGGCGACCGCCTGGAGATCAGGCTGCGCCACTTCCCGCTCGCCAAGCACCACCACGCCTACGCCGCGGCCCAGGCCGCCGAGGAGGCCCTGGACCAGGGGGTCGGCTGGCCGTTCGTCGAGGCTGTACTGGACCGCGTGGAGGAGCTGGGACGACGGGGCGAACCGGTGCTGCTGGAGGTCGCGGCGGAGCTGGGCCTGGACGCGGACGAGATGGACACCGCGCTGGTCGACGGCCGCCACCTGCTGGCCGTCGACGCCGACCAGGCGGAGGGGAAGGCCATCGGCGTGACGGGCACCCCGACCTACGTCGTCGGCGGGCGGCGGCTGGACGGCGGCACGTCCCAGGCGGGGCTGCGGGAGTTGATCGAGGAGATCGTCGACGGGCTGCCCGCCCGAGGGCCTTCGGACGCCTGAGGGGTCACGCCGGGCCGGGTCCCGTGGCGGGTCCGGCCGGTGCCCCGCCAAAAGCCACCCGGCCGGTCACAGCAGCGGCTTGACCCACTCCACCAGGACCGGCCGGTAGCCGAGCGAGTCGTACAGGGAGCGGGCCGCGGGGTTGTGGGCGAAGACGTTGAGGCCCAGCCGGTCCAGTCCGGCGTCCAGGCAGAGCGTCTCCGCGACCGCCATCAGGGTCCGGCCGTGCCCCTCACCGCGCCGCTCGGCCCTGACCACCACGTCGTAGACGTAGCCGCAGGGGGCCTCGGCGTCCTGCGGCTCCGCCTCCGCCCCGAGCGCGCGGGGCCGGTCCGGGCTGCGCAGCGCCACCCAGACGGTGCCGACCTCCACTCCCTCGTGGCGCAGCACCCGCAGGTGGTGGCCCTCGGTGGCGCGGCCCTCGGGCAGGAGCGCGCGGTGGGAGAGTTCGGCCCGGGAGCGGGCCGCGGCCTGCGGGGTGCCGGCGTCCGCCAGTGACTGGGTGAAGCTCTCGACCGCCGCCGCCGACCAGTGGGCGAACTCCTGCTCGGTCAGCTCCTCCGCCGTGCTGCCGGGCGGCAGGGCGGGACGCTCGCCGAGGTCCTTGACCATGACGCTGCTCCACTCCTGGTAGCCGAGCGTCCGGGCCAGCGCTCCCGCCGGGCCCGCCCCGGCCTCGGCGGAGAGCGCGACCCGGCTCTCCCGGCAGTCCCAGCCGCGCAGCACCTCCTCGGCCGCCAGGGCCGCGACGGTCCCCCGGCCCCGGCCGCGGTCTGCCTCCCCGATCTCCAGCCAGGAGATCCGTCCGACGCCGACGCCGGCCCGCGCGTCGGCCGACACGCCCAGGTCTCCGACGGGACGACCGTTGACGCAGACGGCGAAGCGGCGGCCCACGCCCCCGTGGGCCAGCGGCTCTTCGGGCCCCAGCGGGCGCAGAGTGGTGGTCACCGCCCCGTTCTACCCGGTCGGCGGCGCCACGTCACCCGTTCGCCGGGGACGACCGTCCCGGACGGGTGCCGCAGCGCCGGACGGATGCCTCAGCGGGGGTCGGGGTCCGCTGCGGAGCGCTCCTCGAAGACGCGCATGGCCTCGGCGGTCACCGGGCCCGGGGCGTCGCCGAGGCTGCGGCCGTCCAGCACCGTCACGGCCTGCACGTCGCGCAGCGAGGAGGTCAGGAAGACCTCCTCGGCCTCGGCGAGGACCGAGAAGGGCAGGTCGGACTCCTTCGCCCCGGCCCACTCCAGCACCAGGGCGCGGGTGATCCCCGCCAGGCAGCCCGAGTGCAGCGGCGGGGTGTGGAGTTCACCGTCCAGGACGACGAAGACGTTGGTGCCGGTGCCCTCGCACAGCGCCCCCACGGTGTTGGCCAGCAGCGCCTCGGACGCCTGCTGTGCGTGCGCACGGGCGAGCGCGACGACGTTCTCGCCGTAGGAGGTCGACTTCAGGCCCGCCAGTGCGCCCCTCTCGTTGCGCGTCCAGGGCACCGTGACGGCGGCGGTGGTGCTGGGGCGGGGCGTGCTCTCGGCCAGGGCGACGACGAGGGTGCAGTGCTCACGGCCGCGTTCGGAGCCCAGCGGGGAGCGGCCACCGGTGTAGGTGATGCGCAGCCGGCCGAGCGGCATCGGGTTGTCCGCCAGCACGGCGGCGCAGGCGGCGCGGACCTCGTCCTGGTCGGGGTCGGCCAGGCCCAGGCCGCGGGCGGAACGCGTCAGGCGCTCCAGGTGACGGGTGAGGGCGAAGGGGCTGCCGTCGACGGCCTTCACCGTCTCGAAGACACCGTCGCCCACCGTCAGCCCGTGGTCGAACACCGACACCCTGGCGTCGTCGGCCTCGCGCAGCTTCCCGTCCAGCCAGATGCTCATCGTGGTCGTGCCTTCCCTGTGGTGACCTGGTCTCCCGACGCTACCCCGAGCAGCCGGGACGCCTTGAGCACCGTCTCGTCCCACTCGCGTTCCGGGTCCGACCCCCAGGTGATCCCCGCCCCGGTGCCGAACCGCAGCAACGGCCCGCCGGGGACGGACCTCTCGATCCAGAAGGTGCGGATGCCCACGGCGAGCACGCCGGTCCCGCGGTCCGCGTCCACCCACCCCACGGCGCCGCAGTACGGTCCGCGCGGGCCGGACTCCAGTGCGCGGATGAGGTGCAGGGCGGAGTGCTTGGGCGCGCCGGTGACCGAGCCGGGCGGGAAGGTCGAGGCGAGCAGCGCGGCCCAGCCCGCGCCGGGGGCGAGTTCACCGCGGACGGTGGAGACCAGGTGGACGAGCCCGGGGTGCGCCTCGACGGCGCACAGCGCGGGGACCGTGATCGACCCGGGGGCGCAGGCGCGGCCGAGGTCGTTGCGGACCAGGTCCACGATCATGACGTTCTCGGCATGGTCCTTCTCCAGCAGGTCGGCCGCGGTGCGGCCGGTGCCCTTGATGGGTCCCGACTCCACGGTGCGGCCGGTGCGGCGCAGGTAGAGCTCGGGCGAGGCGGTCGCGACCTCCACGCCGTGCGCGGGCAGCCGGACCGTGCCGCCGTGGGGGGCCGGGTTGCCCCGGCCCAGCAGCGTGGCCAGCGCGTCGACGTCGGCCTCGGCGGGGTCGGGCAGCGGTGCGCCGAGCACCCGGCAGAGGTTGGCCTGGTAGACCTCGCCCGCCGCGATGCGGTCCCGGATCCGGCGCACGCCCTCGACGTAGGCCTCGCGCTCCAGCGAGGAGGTCCAGGCCTCGGGCCGCGGGCCGCGCCAGCCCCGGGAGGGTGCGGGCGGTGCGGGGCGGACGTCGGCGAACCGGGCGCACACCAGGCGCCCCTCGAAGTCGGCCACCACCGCCCACCAGCCCCGGGAGTCGAGGGCGGCGGGATCGTCCGTGACGTCGCGCAGGCCGGTGGCGAGGAGGCCGTCGAACCGGGCCATGGGAGGAAGGAGCCGCGGGAACACCTGACCGATCCTACGGCGGGCCTGTGGTGGGCGCGGAGGGCGAACGGCAAGGACCCCTGGGTGACGGGCGGGCGGGCGCCGGCGGCCCTCCGGCGGGGGCTGCGGCAGGCGTCGAGGCAGCACGCTGCGTAAACGCGTTTTTGTACTGGCCCGCGAATCCGCTAGAGTTCAACACGTCGCCGGGACGGAACAACCCCGGAGACGGCACCGACCAGGTTGACCTGGGAGGGGCACTGCGGACGTGGCTCAGTTGGTAGAGCATCACCTTGCCAAGGTGAGGGTCGCGAGTTCGAATCTCGTCGTCCGCTCGATGTGGGGGTTTCCCTGCACCCCGCACTCCTGGTGGAGTGGCCGAGAGGCGAGGCAACGGCCTGCAAAGCCGTCTACACGGGTTCAAATCCCGTCTCCACCTCCAAGGACGATTAGCTCAGCGGGAGAGCGCTTCCCTGACACGGAAGAGGTCACTGGTTCAATCCCAGTATCGTCCACCGGAACCTTAGGGTTCCCCCGCGCGATTAGCTCAGCGGGAGAGCGCTTCCCTGACACGGAAGAGGTCACTGGTTCAATCCCAGTATCGCGCACGCACCGCCCGCCGCGGCTCGGTCGAGTCACGCGGCGGTCCCGAGGACGATTAGCTCAGCGGGAGAGCGCTTCCCTGACACGGAAGAGGTCACTGGTTCAATCCCAGTATCGTCCACACTGACGGCCGGTGGCCCGGAGTGATCCACTC
>NZ_JBHWGP010000030.1:0-22721 GCF_042733155.1 Streptomyces sp. NPDC059740
CGACCCGAGAGGGTGCGCGGCCTCTCGCCGTTGCGGGCGGCTGCTCAGCCGGCGTCCTTCCAGGCGCAGCCGCCGAGCACCGCGCCGTGGCGCACCGCTGCGCCGGCCTCGCGGGCCGGGAGCACGCGGGTGTGGTCGCCGACGCAGACGGCCGTGCGGTCGGCCCAGCCGGCCATGTCGAGGAGGACCTGGTCCCAGTGGCGGTACTGCACGTCGTGGCCGGTGTCGGCGTAGCGGCGCACCGTGACGCGGGAGCCGAAGGCGTCGTTCCACCGGGCCTGCACCTCGGGCGGCACGGTGGTGTCCTTCTCGCCGGTGTAGACGTACACGGGGGCCTTGAGCGCGGTCGCGTCGGGGCCGGGCCGCTCGCAGTACAGCCGCTGCTCGTGCACCTGGGGCGCCGGGTCGGCCTGCTGCCCGCGCTGGTAGTAGGTGCGGGCCCCGTCCTCCTCGGCGCGGTCGGTGAAGCCCGGGATGTCGTGGACGGGGCTGTCGTCGGGGAAGGCCCACCAGGTGCGCGGGTCGCGTATCTGGCCGGCGAGTTCCTTGCTGAGGGCTGCGTCGTCCAGGGCGCAGTAGGCGGGCTTCGCTCCGTACGGCGGCTCGGCGGCGGCCAGGTGGAGCGAGGCGATCCGTCCGGGGTGGGCGGCGGCGAGGTGGGCGGCGTAGGGGCCGCCGCCGGAGATGGCCACCACGGTGACCCTGCCCAGCCCGAGGTGGTCGAGGACGGCTTCGACGTCACCGGTGTAGTCCGCGAAGCCGAGCGAGGGGTCGTAGTCGGTGTCGCCGAACCCGTTGCGTTCGACGGAGATCAGCCGCAGGCCGAGGTTCTCCCGGGTGGTGCGGAGGAACTCGGTCATGCCGGAGGCGCGCGCGGTGGTGCCGGTGCCGCCGATGAAGAGGACGGGACGGGCGCCGCTCTCGCCGGTGTCGCTGTAGTGCACCGTCCGCCCCGCGTGACGCAGCGCGTGGACCTGCGGTCCCAGCGGGTCGAAGTGGTCCTGGACGACCGGGGCCGGTCGCCGGCCGGCTGCCGCGGGGGCGGACCCGCTGACGCTGAGGACGGTGGCGGCGCTCAGGGCGAGGACGGTGGCGGCGGCGGCTGTGGCCTTGTTCATTTGTTCACTCCCGGGATGTGGTCGCGCAAGGGCGGACCCTTCCCAGGAATGGCGTGACCATGCCCAATGTGATCACCGCGGCAGCCGGGCGCGACCCTCCGTCCCCGGTGGCCCTCGGCCCTCCGGACAATGAGCGGTGCCGCGTGGCCGGCGGGGTGTGGTGCGGAACACAGGAACCCGGGGGGCTTCGCGGTGAGGGACGAGGTGTGAGGCGTACCGAGGAAGACGAAGCGGGCCGTGAGCGGGCCCGGATCAGAGCAGGCGACCGGCAGGCGTTCTCCGCGCTCTACGAGGAGCACGCGCGAGGCGTGTACCAGCACGCCCTGCGGCTCACCGGGGACTGGGCGGCGGCGGAGGAGGTGTTGTCGGAGACGTTCCTCGCCGCCTGGCGCACCCGTGAGCGGATCGAGCCCGAGGGCGGTTCGCTCCGCCCCTGGCTGTACGGCATCGCCACCCACAAGGCGCTCGGGGTGCAGCGCGGCCGGAAACGGCTGAGCGCGTTCCTGGGCCGGCGGCCGGAACCCGAGCCCGTCGCCGACTTCGCCCAGGAGACGGCGGAGCGGATCGACGACGCCCGGCGGCTCGCGGCCGTCCAGGTCGCGCTGGAGCGGCTGCGGCGCCCGGAACGCGAGGTGTTGACGCTCTGTGTGTGGGCCGGGCTCGGCTACGCGGAGGCCGCCGAGGCGCTGGGGGTGCCCGTCGGGACCGTGCGGTCCCGGCTCTCGCGCGCCCGTGCGCGCCTCGCGCGGCTGAGCGACCAGGCGGCGCGGCAGGAGCGGCGCGCCCGTTCCGCAAACGGCAGGGAACCGCGTCCGCGTCGCGGTGAGGAAGAGGGTGGGGTCGCGTTCGCGGCCCTGCCGCTGCGGGAGGACACGCTGTGAAGAGCAACGACAAGAACCGTGCCGGCGACGAACTCACCGATCTCGCCCGGCTGTTGCCGCCGCCCCCGAAGGCGGAACTCGCGCCGGAGCGTCATCGCCATCTCAAGGACGTACTGATGCGCCAGATCGACCACGACCTCGCCCAGACCGCCGCCACCGGCGGGGAGCGGCACGCCGAACCCGCCGCCGGCACGGCCGGGACACCCTTCCGCGGCCGGGTGCTGCGCCCCCGCTTCCTGGTGCCCGTCGCCGCCGCACTCGCGCTCGCCGCCGGGGCCACCGTCGCCGTCCAGGGCGGCGGTGGCCAGGCCCCCGCCCCGGCCGCCGCCCCCGCCTCGGGAGCCGTCGTCCTCCTCAACCAGATCGCTGCCGCCGCGCAGCACAGCCCGGTCGGGACCAAGGCGCCGGGCGCGGACCAGTACGTCTACACCCGGTCTCTCGTCCGGGGGAACGACGGCGAGTTCGGCGGCCGGGTGAAGCTCGGGGCCACGTACACCGACGAGCGGTGGATGTCGCAGGACCCGTCCCCCGTGACCACGCTGGGCCACGGCCGGGACAGCGGCAAGGGTGCCCCGATGTCGGGCGAGATGCTGCCCATCGAGGTATCCGTCCCGGACGGCTCGAAGGACGACGGAGCCCTCGCGCCCGGTCTGAACCGGCCCACCTACGGCTGGCTGGCATCACTGCCCACCGATCCGGACGCCCTGCTGAAGAAGCTGTCCGCCCAGGTCACACCGGTCAAGGGACGGGAGACCCGGGACCAGGCCGTCTTCAGCACGGTCGGGGACCTGGTCTCCGCCAACTCCATGCCGCCGGAGAACGCCGCCGCGTTCTACCGTGCGATCGCCCGCATCCCGGGGGTGCGGAAGGTGCCGGACGCCGTCGACGCCGCGGGCCGCCACGGCGTCGGCATCACCTTGGCGCACAGCGCGTGGGCCGACCGCGAAGTGTGGATCTTCGACCGTGACACGCTCGCCTACCTCGGTTCGCGCATGTACCTGACCGAGAACGGGAAGTCGGGGCGCCACGAGGTGCTGGGCGGCCTGGACGCCGTCATGCAGCGCGGTGTGGTGGACCGGGTGGGCGCGAGGCCCGCCAAGTCCAAGGGGACCGCGCGGACCCAGGCGGCCGGCTGACGGTGGCCGGCGGGACGGGGGAGGGGACAGAGCGGCCCGCCGGGCTCCCAGGTCCCCGTCACGCCGAGGCGCACTGACGATCGCGGACGGCCGGGGCGGTGCCCACCAGAGCACCCTGGGGCCGTTCAGGCGTTGGGCCTCTCTGCTTGGCGCTGGGCGGGGGGGGGCCCCACCAGAGCACCGCCCCGGCCGTCCCGTGGCGTTCCCGGGGGCCGCAGGTGGCGGCCCCGGACCGTCACTTCCGGGCGTCCGCCCACTGCCGCTGCACTGCGAGGTCGGCCTTGACCTCGGCGATCTGGACCGCCACCGCGGAGGGGGCGGTGCCACCGCGGCCGTTGCGGGAGGCGAGCGCGCCGGAGACGTCGAGGACGGTGCGGACCTCGGGCGTCAGGTGCGGGGAGATCTTCGCGAACTGCTCGTCGGTCAGCTCGTCGAGCTCGATGCCGTTCGCCTCGCACTCCTTCACGCACTCGCCGGCCACCTCGTGCGCCACCCGGAACGGCACGCCCTGGCGCACCAGCCACTCGGCGATGTCGGTGGCCAGCGAGAAGCCGGCGGGGGCGAGTTCGGCCATCCGCTCGCGGTTGACGGTGAGCGTGGCCATCATGCCGGTGAACGCCGGGAGCAGGATCTCCAGCTGGTCGCAGGAGTCGAACACCGGCTCCTTGTCCTCCTGGAGGTCCCGGTTGTAGGCCAGCGGCAGCGCCTTGAGGGTGGCCAGCAGGCCCGTCAGGTTGCCGATGAGCCGGCCGGACTTGCCCCGCGCGAGTTCGGCGATGTCCGGGTTCTTCTTCTGCGGCATGATCGAGGAACCGGTGGAGAAGGCGTCGTGGAGGGTCACGAACGAGAACTCGCGGGTGTTCCAGAGGATGATCTCCTCCGCGATCCGGGAGAGGTCGATGCCGATCATCGCGGTGACGAAGGCGAACTCGGCGACGAAGTCCCGGGCCGCGGTGCCGTCGATGGAGTTGGCCGAGGAGCCGTGCTCGAAGCCGAGGTCGCGGGCAACGGCCTCCGGGTCCAGGCCCAGCGAGGAGCCCGCGAGGGCGCCGGAGCCGTAGGGCGAGACGGCGGTGCGCTCGTCCCACTGCCGCAGCCGCTCCGCGTCCCGGGAGAGCGCCTGGACGTGGGCGAGGACGTGGTGCGCGAAGAGGACCGGCTGCGCGTGCTGGAGGTGGGTGCGCCCCGGCATCGCGACGTCGGGGTGGGCCTCGGCGAGGCCGAGCAGCGCCTCCTGGAGGTCGGTGAGCAGGCCCCCGACGATGCGGGCGTGGTCACGCAGGTACATCCGGAAGAGGGTGGCGACCTGGTCGTTGCGGGACCGGCCGGCGCGCAGCTTGCCGCCGAGGTCGGGCCCGAGGCGCTCCAGCAGGCCGCGTTCGAGCGCGGTGTGGACGTCCTCGTCGGCGATGGTGCCGGTGAACGCCCCCGAGGCGACGTCGGCCTCCAGCGCGTCGAGCCCGGCGAGCATCCGGGTCAGCTCGTCCTCGTCCAGCAGGCCCGCCTTGTGCAGGACCCGTGCGTGGGCGCGGGAGCCCGCGATGTCGTAGGGGGCGAGCCGCCAGTCGAAGTGGACGGAGGCCGACAGGGCGGCGAGAGCCTCGCTCGGTCCGTCGGCGAACCGCCCGCCCCAGAGCCGGACGTCACCGGTGTTGCTGCTCAACTTCGCGCTCCTTGCTGACGGGTGTGGCGGGGGCGGCCGGCACGGCCGGGCCCTGGGGCGGGCCGTTGCACCGGCAGTGCACAGCACCCACCCTTGGAGGCATAATTATGCGAGCGTCCGCATGTTTCGTCAATGCGCGCGTCTGACGGCCTCCAGCAGGACCGCCACATGGCTCTCGTCCGGGTTCTTCGAGGCGGTCAGGAGGGTCAGCGGGCCCTTCCCGGCCCGGTCCAGCAGGTCCCGCAGCGCCTCCTCGCGCGCCGGCTCGGCGAGCTCGGCCCGGTAGGCCTCGGTGAACTCGGCGAACCGCTCGCTGCGGTGCCCGAACCAGCGGCGCAGCTCCGCGGAGGGCGCCACCTCCTTGCACCACATGTCCAGGTGGGCGGCGTCCTTGGCCAGGCCGCGCGGCCACAGCCGGTCCACCAGTACCCGGGTGCCGTCCTCGGGCTCCGGCGGGTCGTAGACCCGTCGTACGCGCACCTCTCGCCCGGCACCGCCGCCCGTCCGTCTCTCTCTCGCAGCCGTCATGCCCGGAGAAAAGCACGAAGGCGGCGCGGCCGACGGCTGACGCGGCGGGGAATCCGCCGTACGGGCAGGACCGGCGCGGGCCGCGGACGGGCCGCCGGGCCGGTCGCGGTGGCCGGCGGTCCGGCGGCCGTCCGCCTCGGCTCCGGCCGCCGCCGAGGCTGTCGCCGCCACCGGCCCCGCCACCGGCGCCACCCCGGGAAGCCGGCCGTTCCGCGGCCCGCCGGGCGCCGACCGACCCCCGTTTTTGGCACACGGGCCCCGACAGGGTATTTTTCTTGTGCACGCCCCGCCGGGAGATCCACCCGGCGAAGCGGGCATCGGGACGTGGCGCAGCTTGGTAGCGCACTTGACTGGGGGTCAAGGGGTCGCAGGTTCAAATCCTGTCGTCCCGACCAGCGTTTTCGCAGGTCGGAGGCCGCTCTCACCGCAAGGTGGGGACGGCCTCCGCTGCGTGGTGGGGGCGCGGCGGTCGGCCGGTCAGTGGGGGCCGCTGGGTACCTGCCGGTACACGCCCGCCGGTGCGGTGCGGCGTCGGCTGCCGCGGAAGGCCGGTGTGTTCGGGCGCGTGCGGAGCCGGCCCTTTCCGCTCCGGCCGGCGGGTGACCGGTACCGGCCCAGGCCGCCGCGCCGCCGCCCCGGGTGACCGGAGGGCGGCGGGCGGGGCTCAGTGCGTGCGCTGGGCCAGCCTGAGCAGGTGGTCGGCGAGTGCCTGGCCGCCGGCCGGGTCGCGGCTGATGAGGACCACGGTGTCGTCGCCGGCGATGGTGCCGAGGATGTCGTGGAGCTCGGCCTGGTCGATGGCGGAGGCCAGGAACTGGGCGGCACCGGGCGGGGTGCGCAGCACGACGAGGTTGGCGCTGGCCTCGGCGGAGATGAGGAGTTCGCCGGCGAGGCGGCGCATGCGCTCCTCCTTGGCCGACTCGCCGAGCGGCGCCCGCGGGGTGCGGTCGCCGCCCTCCCCCGGCACCGCGTAGATCAGCTCACCACCCGTGTTGCGGATCTTGACCGCGCCGAGTTCGTCGAGGTCGCGGGAGAGCGTCGCCTGGGTGACGGTCAGGCCGTCGTCGGCGAGCAGTTTGGCGAGCTGGCTCTGCGAACGGACGGCCCTGCGCCCCAGGATGTCCACGATCCGCCGGTGCCGGGCGGTGCGGGTCTGGGGCACGGCGGGGCCGCCGTGCGCGGTGGCGTCGTCGTGCGCGTCGATCATCGGTGTCGTCAGTCTCCGGATCCTTGTTCCCCCGCCGCCCCTTCGTGGACGGTGGTCAGGACCGCGGGCAGTTTCTGGAGGAACCGCTCCACGTCGTCCTCGCGGACGTTGAGCGGCGGGGCGAGCCGGACCACGTCCGGCGCGACCGCGTTCACCAGGAGCCCCGCGTCCTGAGCCGCCTGGCGGACCTGCGGTGCCAGGGGCTCTCTCAAGACGATACCGAGGAGGAGCCCGGCACCCCGGACATGGTCGACCAACGGGTGGCCCAGCGCCTCGACGCCCTCGCGCAGCCGCTCCCCGGTCCGCTTGACGTGGTCGAGCAGCCCCTCGTCCTCGATGGTGTCGAGGACGGCGAGGGCGGCGGCGCACACCACGGGGTTGCCGCTGAAGGTGGAACCGTGGCTTCCGGGGGTGAGCAGGTCGGCGGCGGGGCCGAAGGCGAGGGTGGCGCCGATGGGGAGGCCGCCGCCGAGGCCCTTGGCGAGGGTGACGACGTCCGCCTCGACGCCCTCCTCCTGCGCGGCGAACCAGTGGCCGGTGCGGCCGATGCCGGTCTGGATCTCGTCCAGGACCAGCAGTGTCCCGGTCGCGGCGGTGATCTCGCGGGCGGCCCGGAGGTAGCCGGGCGGCGGGCTGACGACGCCGTTCTCGCCCTGGATGGGCTCCAGCACCACCAGGGCGGTCTCGGTGGTGACGGCGGCGCGCAGGGCCGCGGCATCGCCGTAGGGGACGTGGCTGACCTCGCCCGGCAGCGGGCGGAAGGGATCCTGCTTGGCGGGCTGACCGGTCAGGGCCAGGGCTCCCATGGTGCGGCCGTGGAAGCCGCCGCTCGTGGCGACCATGTGGGTGCGGCCCGTCAGCCTGCCGATCTTGAAGGCGGCCTCGTTGGCCTCGGCCCCCGAGTTGGAGAAGTAGACCCGCCCGGCACGGCCGGTCAGGTTCAGCAGCCGCTCGGCGAGGGCGACGGTCGGTTCGGCGACGAAGAAGTTGGAGACGTGCCCCAGGGTCGCGATCTGCCTGGTCACCGCCTGCACCACGGCGGGGTGCCCGTGGCCGAGGGCGTTGACGGCGATGCCGCCGAGGAAGTCGAGGTAGCTGCGGCCCTCGGCGTCCCACACGGTGCTGCCCTCGCCGCGCACCAGGGGGAGCGCGGGGGTGCCGAAGTTGTCCATCATCGCGCCCTGCCAGCGGCGGGTCAGCGCGTCGTTGCCCGTGCTGTCGGCGGCACCGGTGCCTGCGGGGGCGGGTGCGGCGGGAGACGTGACGCCGGTCATGCCTGTTCCTCCAGCGGTGTGGGGACGGGGTGCGTGGCCTGTTGCGGGTCGGGGGCGGAGCTCGGGGCGGGAGGCGCCGGCGGCTCGTCGCCGGGTGCGCCGTCGGGGACGACCATCGTGCCGATGCCGTCGTCGGTGAAGATCTCCAGCAGGATCGAGTGCGGGACGCGGCCGTCCAGGACGCGGGCGGTGGAGACGCCGTTGCGCACGGCGTGCAGGCAGCCCCGCATCTTCGGCACCATGCCGCTGGCCAGTTCCGGGAGCAGCGCCTCCAGTTCGGAGGCGGTCAGCCGGGAGATGACCTCGTCGCTCGCGGGCCAGTCCTCGTACAGCCCCTCGACGTCGGTGAGGATCATCAGCGTCTCGGCGTCCAGCGAGGCCGCGAGGGCCGCGGCGGCGGTGTCGGCGTTGACGTTGTAGACGTGGCCGTCGTCGGCGCTGCGGGCGATGGAGGAGATCACCGGGATGCGGCCGTCGTCGAGCAGGGCGGTGACGGCCCCGGTGTCCACGGCGGTGATCTCGCCGACCCGGCCGATGTCCACGCGCTCCCCGTCGATCTCGGCGAAGTGCTGGACGGCGGTCATCAGGTGCGCGTCCTCGCCGGTCATGCCGACGGCGAGCGGACCGTGCCGGTTGAGCAGGCCGACCAGCTCCCGCTGGACCTGTCCGGCCAGGACCATGCGGACGACGTCCATCGCCTCCGGGGTGGTGACCCGCAGGCCCGCCTTGAACTCGGAGACCAGGCCGAAGCGGTCCAGCGCCGCGCTGATCTGCGGGCCGCCGCCGTGCACCACCACGGGCCGCAGTCCGGCGTGGCGGAGGAAGACGACGTCCTGGGCGAAGGCCGCCTTCAGCTCCTCGTCGACCATGGCGTTGCCGCCGAACTTCACCACCACCGTCTTGCCGTGGTGGCGGGTGAGCCAGGGCAGCGCCTCGATGAGGGTGCGTGCCTTGGGCAGGGCGGTGTTCTTCCGGGGGGCGGCCTGACCGGCCTTGGAAACGCTCATGAGGAGTACGCGCTGTTCTCGTGGACGTAGTCGGCGGTCAGGTCGTTGGTCCAGATGACGGCCGAGTGGTCGCCGGCGGCGAGGTCGGCGGTGATGCGGACCTCGCGGAAGCGCATGTCGACCAGGTCGCGGTCCTCGCCGACGGAGCCGCCCCGGCAGACCCAGACGCCGTTGATGGCGACGTTGAGCGCGTCGGGCTCGAAGACCGCAGAGGTGGTGCCGATGGCCGACAGGACGCGGCCCCAGTTGGGGTCCTCGCCGTGGACGGCGCACTTGAGCAGGTTGTTGCGGGCGATGCTGCGGCCCACCTCGACGGCGTCGTCCTCACTGGCGGCGCCGACGACCTCGATGCGGATGTCCTTGCTGGCGCCCTCGGCGTCGCCGATGAGCTGCCGGCCCAGGTCGTCGCAGACGGCCCGGACCGCGGCCGCGAACTCCTCCTGGCCGGGGGTGACGCCGGACGCGCCGGAGGCCAGCAGCAGCACGGTGTCGTTGGTGGACATGCAGCCGTCGGAGTCGAGCCGGTCGAAGGTGGTGCGCGTCGACTCGCGCAGCGCGGCGTCGAGGGCCTCGGCCGGCAGGTCGGCGTCGGTGGTCAGGACGACGAGCATGGTGGCGAGCCCCGGCGCGAGCATGCCCGCGCCCTTGGCCATGCCGCCGACGGTCCAGCCCGCGCCGCCGGCCACCGCCGTCTTGTGGACGGTGTCGGTGGTCTTGATGGCGATGGCCGCCTTCTCACCGCCGTGCTCGGAGAGGGCGACGGCGGCCTTCTCCACACCGGGCAGCAGTGCGTCCATCGGCAGGCGGGTGCCGATCAGGCCGGTGGAGGCGACGGCCACCTCGGCGGCGCTCACCCCCAGCACCTCGGCTGCCTTCTCTGCGGTGGCGTGGGTGTCCTGGAAGCCGAGCGGGCCGGTGCAGGCGTTGGCGCCGCCGGAGTTGAGGACGACGGCCGAGACCGCGCCGCCCCTGAGCACCTGCTGCGACCAGAGCACGGGAGCGGCCTTGACGCGGTTGGCGGTGAAGACGCCGGCTGCGGCCTTGCGGGGGCCGGTGTTGACCACGAGGGCCAGGTCCGGGGCGCCGCTCGCCTTGATCCCGGCGGCGATGCCGGCGGCGGTGAAGCCCTGTGCTGCCGTGACGCTCACGTCGTTTGCTCCTTCTGTACTGCGGCCGCGGGGTGCGGTGGGTAGGGGTGGGTCCGGTACGCCGTGCGGTGTCGGCGGACCTTGCGGCCGGCGCCTGTCACGGTGCGACCCCCGCCCCCGGCAGGCCGAGCGTCTCGGGCAGGCCCAAGGCGATGTTCATGGACTGGATCGCGCCGCCGGCGGTGCCCTTGGCCAGGTTGTCGATGGCGACGATCACGATCACGCGCCCGGCGGCCTCGTCGAGCGCGACCTGGAGCAGGGCGGTGTTGGACCCGTACACCGACGCGGTGCTGGGCCACTGGCCCTCCGGCAGCAGGTGGACGAAGGGCTCGTCCGCCAGCGCCTTGCGGTACGCGGCGCGCAGCGACTCGCCGGTGGTGCCGGGGCGGGCCTTGGCCGAGCAGGTGGCGAGGATGCCGCGGGGCATCGGTGCCAGGGTCGGGGTGAAGGAGACGGTGACCGGCTCGCCCGCGGCGGCGGAGAGGTTCTGTGCCATCTCCGGGGTGTGCCGGTGGACGCCGCCGACCCCGTAGGGGCTCATGGCGCCCATGACCTCGCTGCCCAGCAGGTGCGGCTTGGGCGCCTTCCCGGCGCCCGAGGTGCCGGAGGCGGCGACGACGACGGCCTCCGCCTCGACCAGGTGCTCGGCGTAGGCGGGGAAGAGCGCCAGGGAGACGGCCGTCGGGTAGCAGCCGGGGACCGCGATGCGGCGGGTGCCCGCCAGTGCGGCGCGGCCTCCCGGGAGCTCGGGGAGGCCGTAGGGCCAGGTCCCGGCGTGCGCGGAGCCGTAGAAGCGTTCCCAGTCGGCGGCCTCGCGCAGCCGGAAGTCGGCGCCGCAGTCGACGACGAGGACCTCCGGCCCCAGCTCCTCGGCCACGGCGGCGGACTGCCCGTGCGGAAGGGCGAGGAAGACCACGTCGTGTCCGGCCAGGACCTCGGTGGTCGTCTCCTGCAGGACCCTGTCCGCGAGCGGGAGCAGGTGCGGCTGGAGCTCACCGAGGCGACGGCCCGCGTTGGAGGCGCCGGTCACCGCGCCGATCTCGACCTCCGGGTGTCCCAGCAGCAGCCGCAGGAGCTCGCCTCCCGCGTACCCGCTCGCCCCGGCCACCGCCGCCCGTATCGCTGCCATGTCGCCTCCTTCTCGATGGCATGACTATACGGAAGCGGGAAGTTTTATGCAATGGGCGACGGGTCGGGCCGGCCCGCCCGGTGAGACCGGGCGTTCGGGCCGGCAACCGCGTACCGGCCCCGGCCCCGGTCAGGACCACCCTTGGCGCCGCAGGCCGTGGCAGGGCGCCTCCTGGGCCCGGCTCCGGCCGTCCGGGGAGCTGGGTGATCCTGATCGGTATGCACCATGCGCTCACTCACTGGGACAGTCCCTTCATCAACTTCAGGGACTTCGGCTTCCCGGACGGGCGGGGCCACGGACACCGGTGGGTTCACATCAAACGCTTCCACCTGCCTCCCGGCTCACCGACCGACGAGGACCTGCTGGCCGCCCTGATCGCCCACCCGGAGTTCCGGGACACCTACGACGGAGCCGGTGTCTGGCTCGAACCCCGCCATGGCCAGTGGTGGGCGGATCGGATCACTCCCGGCACGTATGCCGCCGTCGACGAGCCGATCGCGACCGGCACGATATCCACGTGGGCCACCAGTGGTGCCCCACTTCCCGCGGACCTGGCCGCGAGGCTTCAGGAGGCCGTCTTCACCCCCGTCCGCCAGGCGACGAGTCGGTACGCGCTCGGAGCCCTCCGCGAGGACGCGCAGCACGACTACGGCCCCGTCCACGTCGAGTTCCACGAACTCGTGCTCATCGACCGCCGCCTCGGCGTCCTCGCCCTCGTGGTCGCCGCCGACGACTGAGACGGCTGACGCGACCGAGCCCCCGGACCGGTCGACACCCCACACCGCACCGAGGACTCCACCCGGCACAGCGGGCCGACTGAACCGGTCGGTCACACCCGGTCACCGGGCGCCACCGGCCACTGCCGCAGCCGGCGGCCGCACCCCGGACCGCTCCCCCTCCCCGGCGCGCGGTTCCCGGCGCTTCCCCCTCCCGGAGGGCCGGCCGCCCGCGCCGCCCGCCGCTTGACGGGCCCGGGCGCTCACGGTGTCCAACGGCGGTCGTCCGTCTCCTGTTCGTAGGGCTGCGGGTCGGGGTGGCTGAGGAGTTCGAGGGTGGCGCCCCAGGGTGTGCGGGTGTAGACGAAGCGGTTGCGGGGGCCCGCCTCCGGGCCGGGCAGCGGGTGCGGTGCGTCCAGCGCCCGCCCACCGGCCGCCACGACCCGTGCGAGCACCGCCTCCAGGTCGTCGACGTGGACGGCGAGGTGCTGCCAGCCCAGGTCGCACGGCAGCGCCGCGTCCCGCCTGCGGGGCCCCTCGTACTCGAAGAGCTCCAGCCCGGGGCCGTGCGGCAGGGCCAGCATGCGCACCGCCACCTGCCGGGTACCGGGCGGCACCCCCAGGCGGCGTTCGCTCTCCTCCCCGCCCTTCGGCCCCTGCTCCCGCGGCAGCGTGTCGTACAGGACCCGGGCGTCCAGGGCCGCGCGGAAGAAGTCGGTGGCCGCCTCGACGTCGGGCACGGTGACGCCCACGTGGTCGATGCCGCGGGCGGCAGGGCCGGGTGGGGTGGTGTGGGGCACGGGCGCACTCCGCGGGTGGGGGACGGACGCGGCTTCGGGTACCCGCCGGGGCGGCCCCCATCCGCAGTGGCTGCCCGACCGGCACCCGTCTGTCCGGCGCCGGTCGCCACAGGTCGCCGCGGTGGGAGGGGCCGGGCCCGCGGGCGGCGTCGGCACGCCGGTTCGGGGTACCCGCCGCGGTCGTAGGGTGAAAGAGGGACGCCCGGTCACGGGTGACTCCCGACGCTGTCGAGGTGGAGGTGAGCTGCATGGAGGCCACCGAAGGCGACCGCCTGCTCTTGCACGGCCGCACCGTGGGGCACGAGGACAGGGTCGCCGAGGTCGTCGAGGTCCTCGGCGAGCACGGCGAGCCACCGTTCCGCGTCCGGTTCGAGGACGGTCACGAGACGCTGATGTCGCCCGGCCCGGACACGGTCGTGCGGCACGAGGGGCAGGCTGCCTAGCTCCGGGGGAAAGGGCGTGGGTGCGGCCGGCGGCAAGGTGTCGCCGGCCGCACCCGTGTCCGGGGTGACCGGCCGGCGGGGCGGCTCGCGGGCTCCGGGGCGGGCTGACGGCAGGTGGTACGGCTCACACCTTCCCCGCCCCGGGCCCCTTCCGGCGGTCCGGCGCAGGTAACGTCGGTCCGAGCGCGGACGGTGCGGCCCGCCCCGGGAACGGGCGTGCCCGGCACCGCACCGCCCGGTTCCCGATCAGCGAAAGGCACGATGTGACCGACATCGAACGCGTCGGCGTGGTGGGTTGCGGCCAGATGGGCGCGGGCATCGCGGAGGTCTGCGCCCGTTCCGGCCTGGAAGTCATGGTCGCCGAGACCACGGGTGAGGCTCTGGAGCTGGGCCGTACCCGCCTGACGAACTCGCTCCGCAAGGCGGCCGAGCGCGGCAAGATCACGGTGGCGGAGCGCGACGCGACGCTGGACCGGCTGAGCTTCACCACCGACCTCGGCGAGTTCGCCGACCGGGACCTCGTCGTCGAGGCCGTGGTGGAGAGCGAGCCGGTCAAGACCGAGATCTTCCAGGTCCTCGATCAGGTGGTGACCCGTCCCGACGCCATCCTCGCCTCCAACACCAGCTCCATCCCGGTCGTGAAGCTGGCCGTGGCGACGTCGCGCCCCGACTACGTCCTGGGCATCCACTTCTTCAACCCGGCCCCGGTGCAGCGGCTCGTGGAGCTCATCCCGGCACTGACCACCGGCGACGACGCCCTCAAGCGGGCGGAGGTGCTGGTCCGCGACGTCCTGGGCAAGCACGCCATCCGCGCGCAGGACCGCTCCGGGTTCGTGGTCAACGCACTGCTGATCCCCTACCTGCTCTCCGCGGTCCGGATGTTCGAGCAGGGCATCGCCAGCCGCGAGGACATCGACGACGGCATGGAGATGGGCTGCGCGCACCCCATGGGTCCGCTCAAGCTCGCCGACATGATCGGCCTCGACACGGTCGCCTCGGTCGCCGACTCCATGTACGCCGAGTACAAGGAGCCCCTCTACGCCGCTCCCCCGCTGCTCCAGCGCATGGTCGACGCGGGCCGGCTGGGACGCAAGAGCGGGTCGGGGTTCTACGCGTACTGAGCCGCGCCGGTCCCGGGCGTGCACTGGTCCGCAGCCTCTTCGGCAGCCCGGGGCACGGAAACCGCCAGGCGAGGGCCCGGCGCTCCGCACGGAGTCGTCCGGGCCCTTCCCTGTTGTTGCGGTCGGCGATGCCCGCGTTGCCGGCGGACCCGGCCCGGCTCCGCCACTCAACCCTCCTGGAACGGCCATGAACAAGATCATCAGCGTCGTGACCCCGGTGTACGACGGGGGCGCCGCCCACCTGCGCGAGGCGTACGAGTCCGTCCGGGACGAGCGGGAACGCCTGCCCGCAGGATGGGACGTGCAGTGGCTCGTCCAGGAGGACGGCACCACGGGCGTCCCCCTCGGCCTGCTGCCGGACGAACCCTGGATCTCCACCGGGACGGCTGCCCGCGGTGGCGCCGGAGTCGCCCGCACCATGGCCCTGGCCCGGGCCGAGGGCGACCTGGTCCGGGCCCTGGACGCGGACGACCTGCTCACGCCTGGGGGGCTCGCCCGGGACATCACCGCCCTGCAGGACCATCCCGACCTGGGGTGGTGCATCTCCGCCGGACTGGATCTGCTCCCTGACGGTTCGTTGGCCGGCGGGCCCTACGACCCGCCCGAGGGCCCGCTCACCTACCGGACCCTGCTCGCCGCCTACGACGCGGACCGGTTCCCGGTCATCGGTACGCACCTCACCGCCCGCCGTGAACTGCTGCTCCTCGCAGGTGCCTGGCCGGCCCTACCGGCATGGGAGACCATCGCCGTGGTCCTCCTGTGTGCCGCCGTGTCCGACGGGTGGATGACCGCGGCCCCGGGAGGGATCTACCGCAAGCACCCCCACCAGACCACAGCGCGGTCCGAGTACGCCGACGTGGCCGACCTCGGCCAACTCCGCACGATCATCCGGCAGATCGCGGAGGCGAAGCACGGCAGTGCCTGGCGGTGGACGCCCAGCGCCGCCCGACCGTCCGGGTCCCGGAGCCGCTGAGCCGCCCGGGCCCGGGCGGGACGGGGCGGGGCGGCCCGGGACGGGGCGGGGCCGCGCGCGACTCCGGCATGGCGTACCGGGGTCGCGGGTCGATGCGCGGCGCGGGGCAGGTCCCGGTTCAGGACGCGGCCTTCGCCGGCTCCACCGGCCCGGAGCCGGCCGGTGCTGCGGCCCCGGGCCGGCGTCCCGCCGGCGGCACCGTCATCGCCGCGAGGCCCGCGACCACGGCGGCCAGGCCGAAGCCGGCGGCGTAACCTGCGGCGCCGATGAGGGAGCCCAGCAGGGGCGGGGTCATCGAGGCGGCCAGGTTCTGTCCGGTGTTCTGCACCCCCATGGCACGGCCCGACCAGGAGCGGCCCGCGAGTTCCGCGACCGCGGTGAAGGCCAGGCCGTTGGTGCTGGCGGTGATGCCGCAGGCGATGACCAGCAGCGTGTCCGAGGCCGGTGAGGGCCACACCGCGCCCAGCGCCGTCGCGACCAGCACCACGGTGGTGAGGCAGGCCAGTTGGCGCATCGGGCGCAGCCGGCTGGAGACGCGGTCCGACCAGCGGCCCGCCACCACTCGGGAGAGAGCGCCGAGCACCTGGGCCACGGCCAGGAGCTGACCGGCGGCGACGGCTCCGTAGCCGCGTACGTCCACCAGGAAGACCAGGGCGAAGGCGCTCGCCGTGAACTGGGGCACGCACAGCAGGGCGCTGGCGCCGTGGATGCGCCACAGCGAGGGGTTGCGGTACGGGTTGCCGGTCCGCTCCGCGGGCCGGCCGTCCGGACTCGGCTCGGCCTGCGGGGGGTTGGCCGACAGGGCGCCCACCAGGAGGGCGAACAGGGCGCACAGGGCGGCGCAGAAGACACCCGGACCCCGCACCCCGAAGGACTCGGCGAGTCCGGGGATGCACAGCGCCGCCACCCCCATACCCAGGGGCGTCGAGGTCTGCCGGATCCCCATCGCCAGCCCGCGCTCCTTGGCGGAGAACCAGCCCATGACCAGCCGGCCGCTGGCCGCGTACACCGAGGCGCTAGCGGCTCCGGACAGGGCGAAGAGGAGACCGAGCGGGACCAGCCCCTCGACCTGCGTGCCCAGGGCGAGCAGCACTGCGGTCATCGTCAGCCCCACCGTGATGACCAGGCGCTCGCCCACGCGGTCGGCGAGTGCACCCCAGGCCACCAGGGCGAGCACTAGACCGGCGGTGGGACAGGCGACCACCAGGCCGACCTGACTCAGACTCAGCGCGCCGTCGTGGCGCAGCTCCTCGGACATGTAGGGCAGTCCGTAGACGAAGACACAGGCGACGGTCTGTGCGCCGGTGCCCAGCGCGAGGATCAGCCAGCGTCGCACAGGAGACCTCTCTCTGCTGTCGGACGTCCGACAGGGGGCGTCAGGAACGGATGGAGGAAGAAGGCGAAGGCGATCGCCGTGTTGAGCACGCCGCCGTCGAGGATCACGGCGAAGCGGCCCAGACAGGTCCCCAGGAAAGTCCGTTGCGTTGCACACGGGGCTCTCCCTTCTCGGGCCTGGGCCGAGGTTCGGAGCTCAACGAAAGAGCGCCCTGAGCGTACGCAGGTCAGAAGGGTCACGTCTGCACAGCAAGACGTAAATCTCAGGATACGAGACACCTTGCTGTCACAGCAACGCTCAAGTCCGCCAGCATGATCGCGGATTGAGGCACAGCGTCTCGCATGGTGATACCTGTAGAGATGGGGCGGACGGCCACGGAACGGACACTCGCTGAAAAACTGTGGGACTCGCACGTGGTGCGGCGTGCGCCGGGGGAGCCGGGCCTCCTCCACATCGATCTGCGCATGCTCCACGAGGTGACCAGCCCGCAGGCCTTCAGCGGCCTGCGGGAGGCCGGTCGCCCGGTGCGCCGCCCGGACCTCACCATCGCCACCGAGGACCAGCAGGGCGCCGGCATCCTCGTCGCGGGGCCGGACTTCGCCACCGGTTCACCCGCGCGAGCACGCCGTGTGGGCGCTGCGGGAGTACGACTTCAAGGCCGTCATCTCCTCCCGCTTCGCCGACATCTTCCGCGGCAACTCCCTCAAGCGCGGCCTGCTCACGGTGATCCTGCCGCAGGGGCAGGTCGAGAAGATCTGGGCGCTGACCGAGGCCGACCCGCAGGCCGCGGTGACCGTGGACCTCGTCGCGCGTGAGGTCCGCGCCGGCGAGGAGACCTTCCCCTTTGACTGCGACGACGAGGCCTACCGCCGGCTGCTCGGAGGGCCCGACGACATCTCGCTGACGCTGAAGCACATCGAGGAGAGCGAGGAGTACGAGAAGGGGCGGCCGGACTTCCCCTCTGACCCTCCCCGTACGGGTCTGAGGACGGTGGGAGGAGGCGGCCCCGCCGCCCTCCCCCGCCCCACCCCGACACCCCGGGGTTGACCGGCCCGCTGCCGTGCGACCGGGGCGGCCGACGCCCACGCGCGCGAGGGGGCCGGCCCAGCGGGAGCGGCAGCACGCCGGCAGCCGCCGCCCGGCGTGCTCGCGCCGGCGGGCGGGCTCAGGCCGGTTGCAGCGCTCCGGCGCAGGTGGCGAAGAGCAGTTCCTTGAAGCCGCTCTCGCTGACCCGCCGGGCCAGGGTCAGGTTCGGCGGCGGAGCCGAGAGCCGGCGGTCCACGATGAGCTGGCCGCGGACCTCGTCCCCGAGCGCGACGTCGACGTGGACCTGCTCGCTCTCCGTCACCAGGTCCGGGCGCAGGGCCACTGCCATGGCGATCGGGTCGGGCAGGTCGTAGCCGGCCAGCCCGGTGACCTCGCGGGCCCACTCGGCCACGGTGCGGTTGATGCGGTGGACGAACTCGGCCCGGGGGGTGCCGATCGCCTCCAGGCGTTCCTGGTCGGCGGGGGTCATGACGGCGTCCTTGCGGGAGACGTCCCAGCCGATCCAGGTGACCTTGTCGGGGGTGGCCGCCTCCAGCACGATACGGGCGGCCTCGGGGTCGGCCCACACGTTGAACTCGGCGGTGGCCGACACGTTGCCGCGGGCGTCGGGCGCTCCGGCCATGCAGTAGACGTGCCGGAAGCGGCTGAGCAGGTCGCGGTCGCGCAGCAGGGCGGCGGCGATGTTCGTCAGCGGCGCCAACGTGACCAGCGTCAGCTCGCCCGGGTGGCGGCGGGACAGGTCGAGCAGGACCTCCACCGCGTGCCCGGGGTCGGAGGAACGCACCGGGTCGGGCAGTCCCACGTCGCCCATGCCGTCCTCACCGTGGACGTTCTGGGCGCTGATCAGGGGGCGCGTCATGGGCCGTTCGCAGCCGGGGTGCACGGGTACGTGGGTGGCTCCGGCGACCTCCAGCGACAGCAGGGCGTTGCGCGTCGCGGTCGGAAGCGGCACGTTGCCCGCCACGGTGGTGACCGCGCGTATGTCGCCCAGGCCGCTGGCTCCGGCCAGCAACAGGGCCACGGCGTCGTCGGAGCCGGTGTCGGTGTCGATGAGGAGGGGGAGGGGCGTCACGGGACTGCCTTTCGTCACGGGGCGGGGAGGGGGACAGCGCGTGGGGCGGCCGGCGGCGGCCAGTCAGGCGCCCGGGGTGGCCGGCTGCCCGGTCGCAGCGGCTGCGCGCAGCCGCGCGAAACCGGGACGGATGACGTCCTCGATCAGGGCGTGCCGCTCGTCGAACGGCAGGAAGGCCGACTTGGCCGCGTCGACGGTGAAGTGTTCGACGTCCTCCAGCCCGTATCCGAAGGTCTCCACCAGGTGGCCGAACTCCTGGCTCAGGGTGACGCCGCTGACCAGGCGGTTGTCGGTGTTGACGGTGACGCGGAACCGCAGGCGGGCCAGGAGGTCCACGGGGTGGGTGGCGTAGGACTTCGCGGCGCCGGTCTGGAGGTTGGAGGTGGGGCAGACCTCCAGTGGGACGCGGCGGTCGCGGACCCAGGAGGCGAGCCGGCCCAGCCGTGCCGTTCCGTCCTCGGCCACCGTGATGTCGTCGGTGATCCGCACGCCGTGTCCGATGCGGTCGGCGCCGCAGACCTGCAGTGCCTCCGCGATCGACTCCGCACCGACCGCCTCGCCGGCGTGCACCGTGAAGTGCGCGTGGGCGCGGCGCAGTCGGTCGAAGGCCGCCAGGTGGCGGGCTGGCGGGTTGCCGATCTCACCGCCGGCGATGTCGAAGCCGACGACGCCCTCGTCGCGGAAGGCCACCACCAGGTCGGCGATCTCCTCGCCGCGGTCGCTGTGGCGCATGGCCGTGAGCAGCGTGCCGATCCGGACCGAGCGGCCGGCCTCGCGCGCCCGGCGTTCGCCCTCCCGGAAACCGTCCTGCACCGCCTGCGTCACCTGGCGCGTCGTCAGCCCGCCCACCTGGTGCTGCTCGGGGGCGTAGCGGACCTCGGCGTACACGACTCCGTCGGCGGCGAGGTCCTCGGCGCACTCGGCGGCGACCCGCTGCAGCGCCTCGGGGGTCTGCAGGACGGCGCAGGTGTGCGCAAAGGTCTCCAGGTAGCGCTCCAGCGAGCCGGAGTCGGCGGCCGTGCGGAACCAGTGGGCGAGCTCGTCGGGGTCGGTGGTGGGCAGGCGGTGGCCGGCGTCCCGGGCCAGTTCGACGAGGGTGGTCGGGCGCAGGCCGCCGTCGAGGTGGTCGTGGAGGAGGACCTTGGGGGCGGCGACGAGGTCGGCCGGGGAGGGGGCGGGCGCGGCCTCCCGGGCGGCCGGGATGTGGTGCGCGGGGGCGTCGGCGGAACCGGGGGCGCGGCGACCCACCGGACGGTACTTGTCTGACAAGAGCATGGGGGGAGTATAGGTATCGCCGTCCGCGGCGCAACCACCCGCCCGCCGCCGCCCCGCCCGGCCCGCCCCTCCCCCGGCTCCGTCCGGGCCGTCAGCGGGCCTGGATGACCGGCAGTGCCGGGACGCCGGAGGGCAGCATGTACTTGGCCGCCAGCACCGGCGTCCCGCCCACCCGTACCACCTGGGTGACCAGCACCGCGGGGGTGTCCGCGGGCCGCCCCAACTGCCGCCCCCGGCGCTGGCCGAGGAGGGTGGCGACGAGCGTGGCGGTGCCCCGCAGCGGCAGTTCGCGCCCGGCCGCCAGCAGGACGTGCAGCATGGAGCCGGCCGGTTCGGGCGGCTCGCTCAGCGCGTCGGCAAGCCCCGGGGCGAGCGCCTCCAGCGCTTTCCCGGGTGCGGCCCACTCCTGGGCAAGGCAGGCGGGCACCCCGTCGACGTCTATCGCGGTCTCCCAGAACGCCACCCGGTCGTGGACCGTGAGCAGCAGGTGCTGGGCAGAGAAGTCGGTCGGCTCCTCGGCCTTGACGGCCAGCACCGTGGTGCGCGCCGGCCGGCCGGCTCCGAGCAGCTGCTCCATCGAGCGCACGTACTCGAAGCCGCGCTGCGGCAGCCGGTTGACCGTGCGCCCCACCCCGCGGCGGACGTCGAGGACCCCGTCCTCCTGGAGCAGGATCAGCGCCTCGCGCAGGGCGGGGCGGCTCACCCCGAGGTCGGCGGCCAGCTTGGGCTCGGTGGGCAGCGGTGAGCCGGGCGGGTAGGTCCCCTGCTCGATCGCCTCCACGATGCGCTCGTACAGGGCGACCACCGGTCGGCGCCGGGGCGCTTGGGCAACCATCTCGTCCTCCGTCGGGGCCCGGGGGTCCTGGTCGGCTTCACCGGTTGCCGCCACCGGTCCGGGCCGGATCGTCCCAGGCTAACCAGCGGACACCCCTTGACCCCTTCCCACCGGCTCGGGTAGACCAGTCGCTACCCGCTACTTGTCAGACAGCGTCGTTCGGCGAGGGCTGCATGGGCGGGTGGGGCCGGGCGCGTCCAGCGCGCCGGCGCGCTCGTCGCGCGTCCTGTCCGTCCCCCGGCCGCCACCGGGCGTCCGGGCGGAGGGCGGTCCACGGCCGTCCCTCCGGACGGCCCCCGCCGCGGGCCGCGGTCGTATCGCGCCGCGTTCCCTCTCACCCAGGAGTCCACCATGCCGCCGACGGGTCGCGCCACACCCACCCGGTCGCCGCGCCAGCTGGGGCTGCTCTTCGCCCTCGTCCTGGCTGTGCTCGGCTACCAGATCAACGCCACCATGCTCAGCCCGGCGCTGCCCGACGTCATCCACCGGCTGCACACCGACGCCGGGGTCGCGGGCCTGTCCCAGACGCTGTTCTTCCTGTGCGCCTCACTGGGCCAGATCGTCCTGGCGCGGCTCAGCGACTTCCGCGGGCGTCGCACCATGATGCTGCTGGCCGGAGCGGTACTGATCGTCGGCAACCTGGCCTGCACCCTGGCACCGAACGTGGGGGTCTTCCTCGCCGGCCGGGTGCTGCAAGGCGTCTCCGCCGCCAACTTCACCCTCGCCTTCCTCATCCTCGACCAGGCCATGGACCCCAAGCGGTTCGGCTGGGCCGCCGGGGTCATCACCGCCGTCAACGGCGGCTTCGCGGGCGTGGACGCCGTCGCCGGCGGCCGGATCGCCGACACCATCGGGTTCCGCGGCGTCTTCGCCGTCAGTCTGCTCGTCAGCCTCGCCGGCACCGTCGGCGTCCTGCTGGCCGTTCCCCGGCTCGCCCCCACCGCCACCGGGCGGATGGACTGGCCCGGCGCGGCCCTGCTCGCCACCGGCGTCGGCGGCCTGCTGGTCGGCCTCTCCCAGGGCCAGTCCTGGGGCTGGGTCTCCCCCGCCACCCTGGCCTGCGGCATCGGCGGGGCGGCTGCCCTGGTCGGGTTCTGGTGCGTCCAGCGCCGCACCTCCCGGCCCCTGATCGACACCGCGCTGCTGGCCTCCCGCCGCTCCTGGCCCCTGCTGGCCACCTCGGCCCTCACCCTGGCCGGTGCCTTCGGCGCGCTCTCGCTCACCGTCCCCCTCTTCACCCAGGACCCGGACGCCGGCTTCGGCCTGAACGCCTTCCGCTCCGCCCTGCTGTACGCCACGCCCGCCTCCGCCATCGGCGTCATCGGGGCGCCGCTCGCGGGCTGGCTCGGCCCCCGTCTGGGGTGGCGGCGCGGGGTGCGGCTGGGGGCCGTCGGCACCCTCGTCGCCTTCGCGGGGGCCACCGTGCTGCTGGACTCGCCCTGGGCGCTGTGCGCCCTGCTCGCGGTCCTCGGCATCACCTACAACGGGCTGAGCATGACCGCCCTGAACGGTCTGTCGGTGGTGGCGGTGCCCGAGGCCGAGGGTGCACTGCCCGGCCTGAACGGTGCCTGCATCGGCATCGGCGCCTCGCTCGGCACCGCCGTCGCCTCCGCCGTGATCACCTCCGGCAGCCACGGCGGCCACACCGCCCACGCGGCCTACACCGGGGCGATGTACGCGGCGCTCGGCCTGCTGGTGACGGCCCTCGTCTGCGCCCTGGCCATCGCCCGTCCCGGCCGCCCCGACGCCCCGGCCGAGGAGAGGTCCGCGCAGCTCGAAGCGGTCTGAGGGGCCCTGCGCGGGCCGGTCGCGTTCCGGTGTTCCTCCGCCCCGAAGTGCCTGGGTCGGCCGGCCCCGTTGCGGGACCACGGGGACCGAAGGGAGAGCGGACGAGGGGGGGCCCGCCCGCCGGAGGGGGGCGGGGGCCCCCCCGCGCCCGCGCGCGGCGCCCCCCCGCCCCCCCGCGGGGCGGGGCCCCCCCCGCCCCCGGGGGGCCCCGGCGCGGGCGGCCG
>NZ_JBHWGP010000030.1:22731-28969 GCF_042733155.1 Streptomyces sp. NPDC059740
GGGGTCCCCCCCCCCCGACTCGCCTGGGCGGGCCGCCCCGGGGGCGGGACCCCGGGCACGCCGGGTCCCGCGCCGTCGGGTCCCCGGGAACCACCGCGCCTGCCGGGCCCCCGCGGACGCCGCTCCCGGCGGCCCATCGGCCACCGGGAGCGCGTGCCTCAGCCGCGCAGTGTCGCGCCCGTGCGCTCGACGGCGACGGCGACGGCTGCCTCACGGGCCGTGGAGGCCTCCTCGGCCGTCAGCGTCCGGTCCGGCGCGCGGAAGCGCAGCGCGAAGGCCAGGGACTTCCTGCCCTCGCCGAGCTGCTCGCCGGTGAAGACATCGAAGAGGCGGATGTCCTCCAGCAGCTCGCCGGCGCCCTGGACCAGCGCGGCCCGGACCTCGGCGGTGGGGACGTCCGCGTCGACGACGAGCGCCACGTCCTGGGTGGCGACCGGGAAGGTGGACAGGCGCGGGGCCGGCACCGGGCCGGGCATCGCGCGCTCCAGCACGTCCAGGTCGATCTCCATGGCCGCGGTCCGCTCCGGCAGGCCGAGTGCCTTCACCACGCGGGGGTGCAGCTCACCGGCGTGACCCGCCGGCCGCTCCTCGCCGTCGACGAGGACCAGGAGCGCGGCGCACCGGCCGGGGTGCCAGGGAGCCCGCTCGTCGTTGCGCACGACCAGCTCGACCCCGGCCGCCGCGGCCACGGTGCGGCCCGCCTCGACGGCGTCCGCCCAGGTGGCCCGGCGGCCCTCGCCCCACCAGCCGGCCTGCTCACGGGCGCCCGCGAGGACGACCGCGGCCCGGCGGGGCTGCTGCGGCAGGGCGGCGTCGAGCCCGGCGATCTCCTCGGCCGTCGGCCGGCGGTCCACCGGCAGGCGGGCGGCGGCCTTGCCGGAGCCGCTGGGCAGGAAGACCAGCCCGGTCTCGTAGAGCGCCAGGTCGGTGGCGCCCCGGCCCACGTTGCGGCGCAGCGTGGCGAGCAGGCCCGGCAGCAGCGTGGTGCGCAGCGCCGGCTCCTCGTCGGAGAGCGGGTTGACCAGGTGCGTGGTGCCGCGGCGCGGGTCCTCGGCGGCCAGGCCGAGCTGGTCCCAGACCGCGTCGCTGAGGAAGGGCGGGTTGAGCGTCTCGACGTACCCCGCGGCGGCCAGCGCGCGGCCGACGCGGCGG
This sequence comes from Streptomyces sp. NPDC059740, assembly GCF_042733155.1. Classification (NCBI taxonomy): domain Bacteria; kingdom Bacillati; phylum Actinomycetota; class Actinomycetes; order Kitasatosporales; family Streptomycetaceae; genus Streptomyces; species Streptomyces sp. NPDC059740. The sequence continues at coordinate 23,884 of NZ_JBHWGP010000030.1, forward strand.
TGCAGCCGCTGGCGCTCGGTCAGGCCCCGGCCGGCGGGCGGGCGCGGCAGCGTGGAGGGCAGGTTGGCGTAGCCCTCCAGGCGCAGCACCTCCTCCGCCAGGTCGTTGGGGTCGGTCAGGTCCGGGCGCCAGGACGGCACGGTGACGACCAGTTCGTCCTGCCCGTAGACGTCGCAGCCGACCTGCTGGAGGCGGCGCACGACGGTTTCGCGGCCGTAGGCGACGCCGGCCACCTTGTCGGGGTGGTCGGCGGGCATCGCCAGGGAGTGCGGCGCGCTGGGCGTGATGACCTCGGTGACGCCCTCGTCGGCGGTGCCGCCGCCGAGCAGCACCAGCAGGTCGACGGTGCGCTGGGCCGCGGCGGAGGCGGCCTCCGGGTCGACGCCGCGCTCGAAGCGCCGGGAGGCCTCGGTGGCCAGCCGGTGGCGGCGGGAGGTGCGGGCGATCGAGATCGCGTCGAAGTGGGCGGCCTCGACGACGACGTCGGTGGTGCCGTCGCGTCCGTCGCCGCCCCGGCCGTCGGCGATCTCGGTGTGGGCGCCGCCCATGACGCCGGCCAGGCCGATGACGCCGCGGTCGTCGGTGATGACCAGGTCCTCGGCGTCCAGCACCCGCTCGACGTCGTCGAGGGTGGTGAGCTTCTCGCCCTGCTCGGCGCGGCGCACCCCGATGGCGCCCTGGATGCGCGAGGCGTCGTAGGTGTGCAGCGGCTGGCCGATCTCCAGCATCACGTAGTTGGCGATGTCCACGCTCAGCGAGATCGGGCGCATGCCGGCCTTCTGCAGGCGGCGGCGGAGCCAGATCGGGCTGGCGGCGTCGGGGTTGACGCCGCGCACCCTGCGGGCGGTGAAGCGGTCGCAGCCCATCGGGTCGGCCACCTGGACGGGGTGGCCGTCCGCGTTGGGGCCCGGCACGTCCAGCAGCGCCGGGTCACGCAGCGGCAGCCCGTAGGCGGTGGCCACCTCGCGGGCGATGCCGCGCAGCGACAGGCAGTAGCCGCGGTCGGGGGTGACGGCGATGTCGAGGACCTCGTCGACGAGCTGGAGCAGCCCGATCGCGTCGGTGCCGACCTCGTGCTCGGGCGGGAGCACGATGATGCCGTGGCTGCCTTCGTCCCCCATGCCGAGCTCGTCGCCGGAGCAGATCATGCCCTCGGAGACGCGGCCGTAGGTCTTGCGTGCGGCGATGACGAAGTCGCCGGGCAGCACGGCGCCGGGAAGGCTGACGACGACCTTGTCGCCGACGGCGAAGTTCCGCGCGCCGCAGACGATGTTCTGCGGCTCACCGGTCCCGTTGGCGTCGCCGACGTCCACCTGGCAGTAGCGGATGGGCTTCTTGAAGCCCTCCAGCTCCTCGATGGCCAGCACCTGGCCGACGACGAGCGGACCCTTGAGGTCCGCTCCCAGCTGCTCGACCGTCTCGACCTCCAGGCCGGCGGCGACCAGCTTCTCCTGGACGTCGCGACCGGTCTCGCCGGCCGGCAGGTCGACGTACTCCCGGAGCCACGAAAGCGGGGCCCGCATCAGATCTCCATCCCGAAGGGTCGGGTGAAGCGTGCGTCACCCTCGACCATGTCTCGCATGTCCTCGACGTTGTGGCGGAACATCAGCATCCGCTCGATGCCGAACCCGAAGGCGAAACCGCTGTAGACCTCCGGGTCGACGCCGCAGGCGGTCAGCACGCGGGGGTTGACCACGCCGCAGCCGCCCAGCTCGATCCAGCCCTCGCTGGAGCAGGTGCGGCAGGGCCGGTCCGGGTTGCCGACGGAGGCGCCGCGGCACACGTAGCACACCATGTCCATCTCGGCGGACGGCTCGGTGAACGGGAAGTAGTTCGGCCGCAGCCGGGTGCGCATGTCCGGCCCGAAGAGTTCCTGGACCATGTGGTCGAGGGTGCCCTTGAGGTCGGCCATGGTCAGGCCCTTGTCGACGGCCAGCAGCTCGACCTGGTGGAAGACCGGGCTGTGCGTGGCGTCGAGCTCGTCGGTGCGGTAGACGCGGCCGGGGCAGACCACGTACACCGGCGGCTCGCGGTCCAGCAGCGTGCGGGCCTGCACGGGCGAGGTGTGGGTGCGCAGCACCACACCGGACTCGCCGTCCACGTCCCGGGCCGGACCCTGGACGAAGAAGGTGTCCTGCATCTGCCGGGCCGGGTGGTCGGGCGTGAAGTTCAGCGCGTCGAAGTTGAACCAGTCGGCCTCGACCTCGGGTCCCTCGGCGACCTCGTAGCCCATGGCCACGAAGATGTCCTCGATGCGCTCGGAGAGCGTGGTGAGGGGGTGGCGGGCGCCTGCGGGCCGCTGGTCGAAGGGGAGGGTGACGTCCACCGCCTCCTCGACCAGGACGCGGGCGTCCCGCTCGGCCTCCAGTTCCTCCTGGCGCGCCTTGAAGGCCTGGTTCACCTGTCCGCGGGCCTGACCGACGCGCTTGCCGGCGTCGGCCTTGGCCTGCGGCGGCAGGGCGCCGATCTCGCGGTTGGCGAGCGCGAGGGGCGAGCGGTCGCCGCTGTGGGCGGCCTTCACCTCCCGCAGCGCTTCGAGGTCACCGGCCGCGGCGATGGCGGCCAGCGCCTCGTCGCGCATGCGCGTGATCTCTTCCGGTTTCAGTGCCTCGACCTCTACTGGGTCGTACGACTTGTTCGGTGCCGACATCTCTTCCCGTGCTTCCGATGGGCTTCGTCCGCCTCGCGGTGGTTCCCGCAGCCGGGGCGGCGGGCCGGAGCGGTGCGTTCCGTGGACCGTCCGGACACAGCGGGTACGGTTGGTCCCTTGCGGAGCGGCACCGGCCGGCCGGTACGGAACCGAGTCGGACGTTGGCGCGCGGCGTGCCCCCGACGCGTGGTGTGCCAAAGGTGCCAAAGGTCAAGTCTAAGGGGACGGCGGCCGCGCTCGGTCCGAGCCCCTGTTCCGGGGAAGCCCGCCGGTCCCTCAGGCCATGAAGGCCGGGGTGCCGGCGGGCAGTACGAATCGGAACCTGGCCCCGCCTGCGGGCGCGCGGCCGACGGTGATGGTGCCGCCGTGGGCCTCGACGATGCCCTTGACGATGTAGAGGCCCAGCCCTGTGCCGCCGCGCTTGGAACCGCGCCAGAAACGGGTGAAGACGCGACTCATCGAGTCCTCGGGGATGCCGGGGCCCTCGTCGCTCACGGTCACCGCCGTCCCTTCCACCTCGCCGCTCTCCCCGGTGCGGGCCGGGGCCACCTCGATGGTGACGGTTCCGGCGCCGTGGCGCACGGCGTTTTCCAGCAGGTTGGCGAGGACCTGGTCGACCTTGTCGGGGTCGGCCCACAGGTCCGGCAGGTCGGGGGCGACGCGGACCGCGAACCGCTCGGGGACGCTTCCCACGGTGACCTGCGCGTGGACGTGGCGCCGCACGGCCGCGGCCACGTCCAGGCGCTGGCGGCGGATCTCCAGGCGGCCGGAGTCGATGCGGGAGATGTCCAGGAGCTCGGCGATGAGGCGGGTCACCCGCCCCGCGTCGGCGTCGACGGTCTCCAGCATCAGCCGCTTCTGGTCGTCGGTGAACCGCTCCCACTTGCGCAGCAGCGTGGCGGTGAAGCCCTTGACGGAGGTCAGCGGCGAACGCAGCTCGTGGGCCACGGTGGCGATCAGTTCGGCGTGGCTGAGTTCGGTGCGGCGCCTGGCCTCCGTGCCCCGGAGCGTGATCACGACGCGGTGGACCGGGCCGCCGCGGCCGGAGCGGACGTAGCGCGCGGACACCAGCAGCTCGCGGTCGCCCAGCAGCAGGTTGCGCTCGGGCTGGCCGCGGCGCGTCTCCAGACCGTGGTAGGGATCGGTCAGCCGCCACCACCGGCGTCCCTCCAGGTCCTGGAGCGGCAGCGCGGCGTGCAGCGGGCGGCCCAGGGCGGCCCGGGCGTCGATGCCGGTCAGGCGGCCGGCGACGGCGTTGAAGACCACGACCTCGCCCGCGGCGTCGGCGACCACCAGGCCGTCGGGCAGTTCGTCGGGGTCCAGCAGGGGTGCGGCAGGGGGGACGGCGGGCCGCGGGAGGCCGCCGGACGGGCGGGGCTCCCGCGCGTGCGCGGCGTGCGTGCCGGAAGCGCTCACGTCCATCCCGACCCCCTCTTCGGTCCCGGACGGCACACCCTACTAGCGCGCGTCGCCGGAGCGGCATCCTCCGGCGACCCGTTGTGCGCGGGCCGAGGCGTACAGGCAGACGGCGGCGGCGGTGGCCAGGTTGAGGCTCTCGGCCCTCCCGTGCAGGGGGACGCGGACGACGGCGTCGGCGAGGGCCCGGGTCTCCTCCGGCAGCCCCCAGGCCTCGTTGCCGAAGATCCAGGCGGTGGGCCCGCCCATGAGGCCCGCGTCGAGTTCGGCGTCCAGGTCGCGGTCGCCGGCGCCGTCGGCGGCCACCGTGCGCACCCCCGCCTCCTTCAGCCCTGCCACCGCCTGCTCCACGGGCACGCCGACGGCGACGGGCAGGTGGAAGAGGGAGCCGACCGAGGCCCGCACCGACTTGGGGTTGTAGAGGTCCACGGAGGCGTCGGTGAGGACGACGGCCTCGGCCCCGGCGGCGTCGGCGCAGCGCAGCACGGTGCCGGCGTTGCCGGGGTCGCGCACGTGGGCGAGGACGGCCACCAGCTTGGGGCGGGCGGCGAGGACCTCCTCGAAGGGCGTGTCCAGGAACCGGCACACCCCCACCAGGCCCTGCGGCGTCACCGTCTGGGAGATCTCCGCGACGGTGGAGTCGGCGGCGTGGTGCACCCGGGCGCCGGCGGCGTGCGCCGCCGCCACGATCCCGGCGTGCCGCTCGGCGGCCTCGGCGGTGACGAAGAGTTCCACCAGGGTGGGCCCCTCCGCCGTCCGGTGGGCGACCGCCTCGCGTACCGCCTGCGGCCCCTCGGCGAGGAAGCGGCGCTCCTTGCCGCGGGTGTTGCGGCGCGCCAGGCGACGGGCGGCGGTGACGCGGGCGGAACGCGGGGAGATCAGCTCGGGGGTGCCCATCGGCAGCGGCTCACTTCGTGGGGTGCGGGGGCCCGGTCGGCGGGCGGGGGTGGCGGCGAGGAGGGCCGGAACGCCGCGGGCCCCGCGGCGCCGCCAGGGGGGGCGCGGGGGGTGGCGGGGCCC
>NZ_JBHWGP010000030.1:28979-74905 GCF_042733155.1 Streptomyces sp. NPDC059740
CCCGCCGACACGTGGGGGGGGGGGGGGGGCCGGGGGGGGGGGGGGGGGGGGCGCGGGGCAGGCCCTCACCGCCGGCCCCCCCCGGGCGGGGCCTTGGGCCCCGCGGGTGGTGCCGGAGCCGGCGGCGTGCGCCGGCGGGCCGGTCAAGGGCGTCGTCAGGCGGCCTTGGGGGCGTTGACGTCGCTCGGCAGCGCCTTCTGGGCCGCCTCGACGAGCGCGGCGAAGGCGCCGGCGTCGTTGACCGCGAGCTCGGCGAGGATCTTGCGGTCGACCTCGATGTTGGCGGCCTTCAGACCCTGGATGAAGCGGTTGTAGGTCATGCCGTTCGCACGGGCGGCGGCGTTGATCCGCTGGATCCAGAGCTGGCGGAAGTCGCCCTTGCGCTTCTTGCGGTCGTTGTAGTTGTAGACGAGGGAGTGGGTGACCTGCTCCTTCGCCTTGCGGTACAGGCGAGAGCGCTGGCCGCGGTAGCCGCTGGCCTGCTCGAGGATCGCCCGGCGCTTCTTGTGAGCGTTGACTGCCCGCTTGACGCGTGCCACTTGTTAACTCCTTGTAGCGGGGCCGTGGTGGTCCTCACACGGCCCGGTTCGAATCAGGTCCCGGAGGGTGCTGCGGCGATCCCGCGGAAGGGCGGGACGCCGGCTCACTTGCCGAGAAGCTTCTTGATCTTCGCGGTGTCGCCCGGGGCCATCTCGGCGTTGCCGGTGAGGCGACGCGTCACGCGGGACGACTTGTGCTCGAGCAGGTGGCGCTTGCCCGCGCGCTCGCGCAGGACCTTGCCGGAGCCAGTGACCTTGAAGCGCTTGCTGGCACCGCTGTGCGTCTTGTTCTTCGGCATCGCGCCGTACTCTCCTCGTCGGTGGCACCCCCGCCGGCCTGGGCCGGCACACGGTGGTGCCTCGGTGTTGTCGGTGGTGTCCGTGCGGTCCCGTGACCTCACGGACGGTGCCCTGGTGCACCGCCGGCGGCGCGGGGCTCACACCCCGACCACCGTCGTCACGCCTCGGCGGGCTCCTCAGCGGGCTCCTCGACGGAACCGGCCTCGTCGTCAGCGGCGCCGCGCTTGCGAGCCGCCTGGGCCTCGCGGGCCTCGGCCATCGCTTCGGTCTTCTTCTTGTGCGGACCGAGGACCATGATCATGTTGCGGCCGTCCTGCTTCGGGTTCGACTCCACGAAACCGAGGTCCTGGACGTCCTCCGCGAGCCGCTGCAGCAGCCGGAATCCGAGCTCCGGGCGGGACTGCTCGCGACCACGGAACATGATCGTGATCTTGACCTTGTCACCCTGCTTGAGGAACCGGACGACGTGACCCTTCTTGGTGTCGTAGTCGTGCGGATCGATCTTCGGCCGGAGCTTCATCTCCTTGATGACCGTGTGCGCCTGGTTCTTGCGCGCCTCACGGGCCTTCATGGCCGACTCGTACTTGAACTTCCCGTAGTCCATGAGCTTGCAGACCGGCGGACGGGCCGTCGCGGCCACCTCGACCAAGTCGAGGTCGTACTCCTGCGCAAGCTCCAGTGCCTTGGCAAGCGGCACGATGCCGACCTGCTCACCACTGGGACCGACGAGTCGCACCTCAGGGACACGAATCCGGTCGTTGATGCGGGGCTCGGCGCTGATGGATCCTCCTCGGTTAGCACCACGCGACAGTCTGGCGGACTGCCGCACAACGTCTTGACGTGTGACCTAACCGCACCGGTTCATGAAAAATGCCCCGGACGGGACACAGGCGGGGCTCCTCGATGGCTCGGGAGCACCACCGCGTCAACCGCGGGGCGCAGCCTGACCGTGACCCGCCGACCGTGAGGCCGGTGCGGGTGGGAGATCGGAGCCTCCACTTGTGGGCCGAGCACACACAGGTGTCCGGCCGGTCGGACTCCAGAGTACCAAAGACCCGGCGGTGCGGCGCCCGGCCCGCATCGGTACCGGCGCCGCGGGCCGGTCACCGGCCCTCCTCTACGCTGAGCGCAGATCCCGGCCCACCGATGCGAGAAGTTGATGAGCGAGCCCACCTCCCCCGCCCCCCAGAACACCGACCCCGAAGCGTTGGCGCGCGACATCGCCGAGGTGCCGGCCGTCGAGGTCATCACCACCGTCGCCGTACACCTGATGAGCTCCGCGGCCGTCAACCTCGGCCTCTCCGAGGAGGGCGAGCAGCACAAGGACCTGGACGAGGCGCGCAAGCTCATCCAGGCGCTCGCCGGCCTCGTGACCGCCAGTGCCACCGAGATCGGCAGCTACCACGCCGCCCCGCTGCGGGACGGCCTGAAGTCGCTGCAGCTCGCCTTCCGCGAGGCGTCCGTCGTCCCCGACGAGCCGGGACAGGGGCCGGGCGAGAAGTACACCGGCCCGGTCTACGGCTGACCCGGCCCGCAGCACGCAGCGCCCGCCTCCGCTCGATCGGAGGCGGGCGCTGCGCGCGTTTCGGTGGGGCCCGCGGTCCTCGGCGCCTTCAGGCGGCGGCCTGCTCGTCGGCGACCGTGGTCGGTTCCATCGGCGGGTGGGTCAGCGGGTGGACGAGGGCCGCGACGGCGCCGCCGACCATGGGGGCGACGAGGAAGACCCACACCTGGGAGAGCGCCTGACCGCCGGCGAACAGGGCGGGGCCCAGGCTTCGGGCCGGGTTGACCGACATGCCGGTGAGCGGGATGCCGACCAGGTGGACGGCGGCGAAGGACAGGCCGATCGCAAGGCCGTCGAAGCCGGTCACCGCGACCTTGTGGGTCATCGCGAGGACCACCCAGACCACGAAGAAGGTCAGCACGATCTCGGTGAGGAAGGCGCCGCCGAGCCCGAGGTGGACCGCCGAGCGGTCGGCGAACCCGTTGGTGCCGAACGCCCCGTCGGTGCGCAGTCCGGGCACCTGCTTGGCCAGCAGGTAGAGCAGGGCGGCGCCCACGATGGCGCCGAGGATCTGCGCGACCCAGTACTCCAGGGCGGTGCGGGGGCTGATCCGTTTCGCCAGCAGCATGCCCAGGGTGATCGCCGGGTTCACGTGCGAGCCGGAGATGGGCCCGATGGCGTAGGCCAGGACCAGCAGGGTGAAGCCGAAGGTCAGGGCGATGCCGAAGGTGCCGATGAACTCGCCCGCCAGCACGGCCGTGCCGACGGCGACGAAGATGAGGATCAGCGTCCCGAGGAACTCGGCCACCACCGCCCGGGTCGCCGTGGACTCCACGGGTCGCCATGTGGTCTTCATCCGTGCCTCCTCGCTCGACGTGCCGTCCTCGCATTGTGTGCGGGTCGACGCGTCACCGCGCGGCGGCGCTCCCCGGCGCGGGGCGCGACGGGGCAGGTCAGCGAGGCGGGCCGGGAGCGTGCGGGGCATCGGCCGTCCGGGGGCGGCGGCCGGGCGCGGCGGGTGGCGGCCGGGGCGTCAGCGGTGGAAGAAGGGGGTCCGGTCGGTGCCCGCGTCCGGCGGGAGCAGGGCGAGGTCGAGCCCGCGGACGAGCCGGGCGCGCAGGGTCTCGTCCTCGGCCACGGCGCGGGCCAGCCGGCCGGCGGCCTCCTGCGGCTCGACGGACAGGTCGAGCGCCACGGCCAGCGTGCCGTCGGTGGCCGCGGCGGGCAGCAGGTGGGCGGCCCGCACGGCGGGGTCGGCGGCCAGCACCTGGCGCAGGGCCGTCTGGACGGCGGGGTCGGCCAGCGGGTCACCGGTGGTCCGTCCCTCGGCCAGGGCGCGCAGCGCTGCCCCGGTGACGGGGAAGGTGACCGGTCCGGCCAGGTCCAGGACGAGGGTGTCGGCGCCCTCGTGGGCGACCGCCTCCAGCGCCTGGCGCAGCGGCACGGCCACCGGGCGGGCGTCGGCCCGCCAGCGCGCCAGGGTATCGAGCGAGGTGAAGGCGGGCAGGGCGCGCCGGCCGTCGGGGGCCTGGAGGGTGGGGACGGCCATGTCGCTGGTCTTCTCGCGGGTGAGACCGTCGGGGCCCTGCTCGCTCTCCCCCAGCACGGCGACCACGGGCACCAGCAGCCGGGCGTCCCGCAGGGCGGCCAGGACCCGGGGTTCGGCCGCCTGGTCCCGGGACCAGGCGTCCAGGGCCGCCGTCAGCTCGGGGTCGGCGGTGCCGTCGTCGTCGGAGAAGCCGGGGTCCGGGATGTTCTTGGTGGCCACGTCGGGACCCTACCGGGCGGGGCGGCCGGCGCCGCGCCCAGGGCTGCCGGTGCTGTGCTCAGTCCGCGGGGCGCCAGCGCCGCCACAGGGCCACCGCCGCGGCGACGAAGGCCGCGCCGAGTGCGGTCGAGGTCCACACCAGCCACCCCGGCCCGTCGTCGGTGTCGTCGTCCTGCGGGCCGGGCCCGAAGTGCGCTGCCCGGTAGGCGGCGGGGGACGGCTTCTCCGCCGCGGGGGTGAGGTGTGCCGCGGCCTTCAGGGCGGCGGCCGGGTCGACGAGCCCGGCGCCCAGGTCGTCGTTGCGGCCGCCCTTCGGCGGGTCCTGCGCGGTGTCGGTGAGCAGCTGCCGGATCTGCGCGGGGCTGAGTCCGGGGTGGGCGGCGCGCAGCAGGGCGACGGTGCCGGAGACGAAGGCGGCGGCGGGCGAGGTGCCCCAGCCCTCGTAGTAGCGGCCGTTGGGGTTGGGCATGAGCACCTGGACCCCGGGGGCGCACAGCGTGGCGTACCAGTGGCGGGTGGAGAAGTGGGCCCGCAGGCCGAAGCGGTCCACCGCCGTCACCGCGATGACGCCGGGGTAGGCGGCGGGGTAGGAGACGTGGCTTCCCTGGTCGCCGCCGTTGCCGGCGGAGGCCACCACGGGCACGCCCTTGCCCAGTGCGTACTGCACGGCGTCGTCCTCGCGCGGTTCGGGGTGGGCGGACTTGCTGTCGTCGCCCAGCGAGAGGTTGATGACGTCGGCTCCGTGGTCGACGGCGTAGCGGATGCCGTCGGCGAGCGCCCCGCCCCGCTCGGTGCGGGCCCTCTCGCGGGCGGGGTCGTCGTCCTCCAGGATGACGCGGACCGGCAGGATCTTCGCCTGCGGTGCCACCCCGACGACGCCGTCCTGGTGGCCCGAGCCGTGGCCGTGGCCGGCGATGAGACCGGCCATGGCGGTGCCGTGGCTGGCCCAGGCCGGGTCACCGGGCCGTGCCCCGAAGCCGACGAGGTCCTTGTCGGCGAGCACCTGGCCGTCGAGGTCGGGGTTGTCGGCGTCGACCCCGGTGTCCAGCACGGCGACGGTGACGCCCTTGCCCTTCGTGGTCCGCCAGGCCTGCGAGAGGTGCAGGGCCTTGACCGCCCACTCCTGGTCGCGGATGCCGTCGGCCTGCGCGCTCAGGGCGGGGCCGACGGCGAGCGCGGCTGCCGAGGCGGTCACGGCGGCGGCACGCAGCCAGTGCCCGGCGCGGCCCGGACGGCTCAGGCGCCGGCTGCCGCCCGCCGCCGTGGCGGGTGTCGCCTCGTCCATCCGGTTCCGCCCTTCGCTCCGCGGTACGTGTCCGGGCCGTCCTGGTGCCGCTGTCCGCGTCCGGACGAAGGGGGTCTCGCCTGTCATTGCGCGGCCGCCTTCCGTGCGTCCCGGCGCAGTCCGGTGCCCGTCAGGTCGGCGAGGGTCAGGGCGTCGTGGCCGAGGCCGGCCTCGGCGGGGGCGGTGGTCTCGCCGGCCCGGGTGGCCTCCGTGGCGGCCTGCGGGGTGGGGACCTCGCGGCCGTCGGCGAACCCGGACACGGCGAAGACCACCACCGGCAGGTCGGTCATGACGTCGATGCTCCAACTCGCCCTGCTACTCGGCGTGAAGTGCTCGGCGGGGGTGTGGGCGGCGGCGTAGGGGCGGGGCAGCATGTCGGTGCGGCTGGTGAGCTTCTCCTCGCGGAAGCGGGCGGCGAGGGTCTTCATCGTCCGGGGGCCCACGGTGGTGAAGAGGGCGCCGGTGGTGATGAGGCTGCTGCTGGTGGCATCGGTGTAGGTGGCGCGTATCAGCCGGGAACAGCCCACTGCGGAGAGGGCCTTGGCCAGCAGTGGGTCGAAGGCGCCGGAGCAGCCGGAGTCCCGGGCGACGGCGATCCGCGTGTAGACGCGGTCGGCACCGCCCGGCCCGGAGCCCGGGCCCTTGAGCACCTGCGGGAAGAGGGTGTTCACCGGGACGTCGTGCCAGAGGCCGCGGCCCTGCTCGAAGGCCGCGACCGACGGCGGGCGCACGTCGTCCGAGAGCCAGGTGCCGGCCGCGGCCCCGCCCAGCAGGCCGACCCCGAGCGCCATGCAGGCGCCGACCACCATGGTGCGGGCCAGGCCGAGCCGGAGGCGGGGCGTGGGCAGGCCGATGCGGCCCCGGGTCCGCGCCGCGGCGGGCCGTGGTCCCGCTCCGGGCAGGGGTGCGGCGTGGTCCGGGGCGGCCGGCGGGGCCTCGGGCGGCGGCGGTGGGGCGGCGGCACTGTCGGACGGTCCGGAACTCTCCTCGCGCCAGAGCGCCTCGGCTCGCGCGAGGTGGAAGGCGGCCGTGTCGCGGAAGGCGTCCTCGCCGACGGGCTCGGCGGGCCGTTGCGCTGCGGTGGCCGGCGGTTGGGCGGGGCGGGGCGGAAGGCCACCGCCGGGCTGCGGCCCCCGCGGGGGTGCGGCGGGTCGCGGCGGAACGGCCGGGGTCTGCGCGGGAGGAGGCGGTACCCGGCCCGGCGCGGTGGCAGGGCGCACGGCCGCCGCCCCGGCCGGTGCGGGTGCCTGGCGCGGAATGCCGGCGGTGGGGTGGTCACCGGGCGTTCCGACGGAACCGGCCGGGGCGCTGGGTCCGGCGGGTCCGGCGGGTCCGGCGGCTTTCTGCCGGGGCAGGTACGCGGTCGGCTCGTCCGGCGGGACGGTGTCGCCCGGGGGGGCGGCCGGGCCCCGCGTCGCCGCAGGCGCGGTGGCGGGCGCGGCGGTTCCCGTCCCCGGAGCGACGGCGGCGGGCGCGGAGGTGACGGCCGGTGGGGCCGGCGGGGGCGTCACCGCGGGCCCGGGCAGGCGTGTCGAGGCATCAGGAGGCGGCAGTTCCTCCTCGGCGGGGGGCGTGGCAGGCGGCTGCGGCTGGGGGGCAGCGGGACGTGCGCGGGGCGCGGCAGGCGGCTGCGCCGGCGCGGCGGCGAGGGATGCCGCAGGCGGCTGGGGCCGGGCGGCAGCGGGACGCGCGGAGGAGGCCGCAGGCGACTCCGGCGAAGCGGTGGCGCGCGCGGACGGGGCGGCAGGCGGCTTCGGCGGCGCGGCGGTGCGCCCAGGGGCGGAAGCCACAGGCGGCTTCGGCTGTCCGGCCGCGGACTGCTCGGTCGGCGCGGCGGCGGTCCGCTTCGCCTGGGCGGTGGTCGGCTGCCGGAGCGGGACGGCGGCCGTCTGCTCGTGGGGGACGGCGGGGGCCGCGTCGACGGTGGTGGGGGCCGCGTCGACGGCGGCGGGCGCCTCGGCGTGGGAGGCGGGCTCGCCGACCGGGGCGCCGGCGTCCCGGTCGGGGGCGGCTGCCGGCTCGGCGCGCACGGCGGGCGCCTCCACCACGGCCTCGGGTTCCTCGACCGGTACCGCGGGCTCGCGGGTCGGCGGCAGGAAGGGGTTGGCGCGGGACGGAGGGGTGGCCGAGGCGCTCTGCCCGGCCGGCACGGGGCTCCTGGGCAGGGCGGCGGGGTCGCGTCGCGGCTCCGGCACGGTGGGCGTCGCGGTGGGGCGTGACGGCGTTTCGGGATCGCCGGGCGCCTCGGTCCGGTCCGCGTCGGTGCTCACCCGCGCCCCCTAGCGCCGTTCGGACCCGCACCCCGCCGATGCCGGGGCCCTCCCCGTCGAACAGTATTCCGGGCAGGCTGGTTGTATTCGGACAAGACGCCCCTGACCTGCGGCAGCGGCGTGCGGCCACTCTAAGGGCTGGGGGCACCCGCGCTCCAACCCCGTACTGCGACGCCCGGCGGCCCCTACCCGGTTGCGGACGTCTCTGGCAGTCTTCGGCCATGTCGCAGCCGCACCCCGCTCGTCACCTGGACCACGCCCGTCTCGAACGGGCCACCGCCCACCTGGACGCCCCGCTGGCGGTGGTGGACCTGGAGGCCTTCGACGCCAACGCCGCCGACCTGGTCCGCCGGGCCGGCGGCAAGCCGATTCGGGTGGCCAGCAAGTCGGTGCGGTGCCGCGCCCTGCTGGAACGCGTCCTGGCACGTGAGGGGTTCGCCGGTGTCATGGCCTTCACGCTCGGCGAGGCGCTGTGGCTCGCGCGGGCAGGGGTGACGGACGTCCTGGTGGCGTACCCGTCGGTCGACCGTGCCGGGTACGCGGAGCTGGCGGCCGATCCACGGCTGGCGGCAACGGTCACCGTCATGGTCGACGACGTCCGGCAACTCGACCTCATCGACGCGGCGCGGGCCGGTGGCCGGGAGCGCGTCCGCGTCTGTCTCGAACTCGACACGTCTCTGCGGCTGTTGGGCGGCCGGGTGCGGTTCGGACCGCTGCGGTCGCCGGTGCGCGGCCCGGCCGGTCTGGCCACGCTGGCCCGTTCGGTGGTGCGCCGCCCGGGGTTCGCGCTGGTCGGGATCATGGCGTACGAGGGACACATCGCCGGCGTGGGGGACGCGGTCGCGGGCCGGCCGGTGTTCTCCCGCACGGTCCGCGCGATGCAGGCGGTGGCGCGCCGGGAGCTCGCGGGGCGCCGGGCCGAGGCGGTGGACGCGGTGCGGGCCGTCGCCCCGGATCTGGAGTTCGTCAACGGCGGCGGCACGGGCAGCGTGCAGCACACCGCGGCGGAGGCGGCGGTGACGGAGATCGCCGCCGGTTCGGGGCTGTACGTGCCACGCCTCTTCGACGACTTCCGGTCGTTCTCGGGTCGCCCGGCGGCGCTCTTCGCCCAGCCGGTGGTGCGCCGCCCGGGGGTGTCCGTGGTGACGGTGCTGGGCGGCGGTTACCCGGCCTCGGGAGTCGCGGGGCCCGACCGGTCGCCGGTGCCGTACCTGCCCCCCGGGCTGCGCTACGACGGCCGGGAGGGGGCGGGCGAGGTGCAGACGCCGCTGCGGGGTCCGGCCGCCGACGACCTGCTGATAGGCGACAAGGTCTGGTTCCGGCATGCCAAGGCGGGCGAGCTGTGCGAGCGCTTCGACCGCCTGCACCTGGTGCGGGGCGACCGGGTGGTGGAGAGCGTGCCGACCTACCGGGGCGAGGGCATGACCTTCCTGTGAGAGCCGGTCCTTCCCAGGGGAAGGCCGTGCCGACCTACCGGGGCGAGAGCATGACCTTCCTGTGAGAGCCGGTCCTTCCCAGGGGAAGGCCGTGCCGACCTACCGGGGCGAGAGCATGGCCTTCCTGTGAGAGCCGGTCCTCCCCGGGGGGAGGCCGGTCCCTCCGCGGCGGGCCGGCCTCGGACCTCACGGCCGGCCCCGCGGGCTGCGTGCGGTGAGCGCTACAGGGGCGTGACGTAGGCGCCGGCGATGCCGCCGTCGACGAGGAACTCGGCGGCGTTGACGAACGAGGAGTCGTCGCTGGCGAGGAAGGCGACGGCGGCGGCGATCTCCTCCGGCTCGGCGAACCTGCCCACCGGCACGTGCACCAGCCGTCGCGCCGCACGTTCGGGGTCCTTGGCGAACAGCTCCTTGAGCAGCGGGGTGTTGACCGGCCCCGGGCAGAGCGCGTTGACGCGGATGCCCTCCCGCGCGAACTGCACGCCCAGCTCGCGGGACATGGCCAGCACCCCGCCCTTGGAGGCGGTGTAGCTGATCTGGGAGGTCGCCGCACCCATCACGGCCACGAAGGAGGCGGTGTTGATGATCGACCCGCGGCCCTGGCTGCGCATGTAGGGCAGCGCGGCCTTGCAACACAGGTAGACGGAGGTGAGGTTGACCTCCTGGACCCGGCGCCAGGCGTCGAGCGGGGTGGTGAGGATGGAGTCGTCCTCGGGTGGTGAGATGCCGGCGTTGTTGAAGGCCACGTCGACGCTGCCGTAGGTCTCGTGGGCGGTGCGGAAGAGCGCCTCGACCTGTTCCCCGTCGGTGACGTCGACGCGGACGAAGAGGCCGCGGACCTCCTCGGCCGCGGCTTCACCGGCCGCCGCGTCGATGTCGGCGCACACCACGTGGGCGCCCTCGGAGGCCAGCCGCCGGGCGGTGGCGAGGCCGATGCCGCTGCCGGCGCCGGTGACGACGGCGGTGCGGTCCACCAGGCGGCGGCAGACGGGTGGGCTGGCGGTCTGGGGTTCGGTCACGGGGTCCTCCTGGCCGGTGCCGGTGGTCGGGAGCGGTGGGCCGCGGCGGGGCGGCCGGGACTGCGGTCGGGGTGGCGGTCGGTGCTGCCGGATGTCAGCCGGTGCTGACGAAGACGTTCTTGGTCTCGGTGAAGGCGGCGAGCGCCTCGGGGCCCAGTTCGCGGCCGAGCCCGGACTGCTTGAAGCCGCCGAACGGCGTCGAGTACCGCACGCTGCTGTGGGAGTTGACGGAGAGGTTTCCGGCCTGGACCGCTCGCGAGACGCGCAGGGCCCGTCCGACGTCACGGGTCCACAGGGAACCCGAGAGGCCGTAGTCGGTGGCGTTGGCGAGGGCGACCGCCTCCTCCTCGTCCCTGAACCGGCGGACCGTCGCCACCGGCCCGAAGACCTCCGTGAGGTCCCGCGGGTCCCCGGGCCCGCCCGCCAGGACAGTGGCCGGGTACCAGAACCCCGGCCCGCCGGGCACCTCGCCGCGGAACAGGGCGGGGGCGTCCTCGGGCACGTGGGAGCGGACCCGTTCGCGGTGGGCGGCCGAGACGAGCGGACCCATCATCGTGGCGGGGTCGAGGGGGTCGCCGGCCGTGAAGGCCCGCACCGCCGGTTCGAGCAGCTCCAGGAAGCGGTCGTACACGGTGTCCTGGACGAGGATGCGGCTGCGTGCGCAGCAGTCCTGGCCGGTGTTGTCGAGGAAGGACGCCGGTGCGGTGGCGGCCGCCGCCTCCAGGTCGGCGTCGGCGAAGACGATGTTGGGGTTCTTGCCGCCGAGTTCCAGGGTGAGTCGTTTGGTGGTGGCCGCGCAGCGTGCGGCGACGGCCCGGCCGACCTCGGTCGATCCGGTGAACACGATCTTCGCGACGCCGGGGTGGTCCACCAGCGCCTCCCCGGTCACCGGGCCGTGGCCGGGGAGGACCTGGAAGAGGTGTTCGGGCAGGTCGGCGTCGAGGGCGAGTTCGGCCAGGCGCAGGGCTGTCAGCGGCGTGGCCTCGGCGGGTTTGAGGAGGACGGCGTTGCCGGCGGCGAGCGCGGGGGCGGTGCTCCACGCGGCGACCGGCATGGGGAAGTTCCACGGGGCGATGACGCCGACCACGCCGAGGGGTTCGAGGAAGGTGACGTCGAGCCCGCCCGCGACGGGGATCTGCCGGCCGGTGAGCCGCTCCACGCCGCCTGCCGCGTAGTGCAGGAGGTCCGCCACGTTGCCGGCCTCCCACCGGGCGTTGCCGAGGGGGTGGCCGGCCTCGGCGACCTCCAGCCGGGCCAGTTCCTCGCCGTGCTCCTCGACGACGGAGGCGAAGCGGCGCAGCAGCCGGGCCCGTTCGGCCGGGGCCAGTGCCGCCCAGGTGCGTTGGGCGCGGGCGGCCCGGGAGACCGCGGCCGCCACCTCCTCGGCGCTGGTGGCGGGGGTGTCGGCGAGGTGTTCGCCGGTCGCGGGGTTGAGGACGGTGAGGGTGTCCGGCAGTGCGGTGGGGTCGGTCGGGTGGCGCACCGGGTGTCCTTCGGTCGGGGGCTGCGTCTGCCGTGGCGGGGTCGGTCGGTGACCGGGTGCCGGCGGTCGGGGCCGTCGGTCGCGGGCTGCTGCCGGGGAGCGGGGGCTGCCGGGGGGCGGGGGCTGCCGGGCGGGGCGGGGGCTGCCGGGCGGGGCTCACATCCGTTCGAAGGACCGGAACCGTTCCCAGTCGGTGACGGCCGTGTCGTGCGCCTCCTGCTCGACGTGGGCCGCGTGCAGGTAGTGCTCGACCACCTCGTCGCCGAAGGCGGCACGGGCGATCCGGCTGCCCTCCCACAGGGCCGCGGCCTCCCGCAGGCTGCTCGGCACCTGCGGCGCGTCGCCGGCGTAGGCGTTGCCGGTGCAGGGCTCGGGCAGTTCCAGCCGGTTCTCGACGCCGTGCAGCCCGGCGGCGATCATGCCTGCGACGGCGAGGTAGGGGTTGACGTCGCCGCCGGGCAACCGGTTCTCCATGCGGTGGGAGGGGCCGTGGCCGACCACGCGCAGGGCGCAGGTGCGGTTGTCCGGGCCCCAGGCCACGGCGGTCGGGGCGAAGGAGCCGGGCCGGTAGCGCTTGTAGGAGTTGATGTTGGGGGCGTACAGCAGGGTGAGTTCGCGCAGGGCGGCGAGCTGGCCCGCCAGGAAGTGCCGCATGACCTCGGACATGCCGTGGGGGTCGGCGTCCTCGGCGAGGACCGGCCTGCCGTCCTCGTCCCGCAGCGAGAGGTGGATGTGGCAGGAGTTGCCCTCCCGCTCGTCGTACTTGGCCATGAAGGTCAGCGAGCGGCCCTCCTGCGCGGCGATCTCCTTGGCGCCGGTCTTGTAGACGCTGTGGTTGTCGCAGGTGGTCAGCGCCTCGTCGTAGCGGAAGGCGATCTCGTGCTGGCCGAGGTTGCACTCCCCCTTGGCGGACTCCACGGTCATGCCGGCGGCCGTCATCTCGTTGCGGATGCGGCGCAGCAGCGGCTCGACGCGGCCGGTGCCCAGGACGGAGTAGTCGACGTTGTAGAGGTTGGCCGGCCGCATGTCCCGGTAGCCGCGTGACCAGGCGTCCTCGTAGGTGTCGTGGAAGACCATGAACTCCAGCTCGGTGCCGGCCCAGGCGTGCCAGGCGCTGCCGCCGTGCTCCCGTCCGGCCGCGGCCAGCCGGTCGAGCTGCCGGCGCAGTATCTGCCGCGGGGAGGCGGCGACGGGGGTGCCGTCGTGCCAGGCGAGGTCGGCGGTGACCAGGGCGGTGCCGGGGTGCCAGGGGACGCGGCGCAGCGTGGCGGTGTCGGGGTGCAGGGCGAAGTCGCCGTAGCCGTGCTCCCAGGACGACATGGCGTAGCCGTCGACGGTGTTGAGGTCCACGTCGACGGCGAGGAGGTAGTTGCAGCCCTCGGCCCCGCCCTCCAGGACCTCGTCGAGGAAGAAGCGGGCGGCGAACCTCTTGCCCTGGAGGCGGCCCTGCATGTCGGTGAAGGCGAGGACGACGGTGTCGATCTCGCCGGCGGCGACGAGCGCACGCAGCGTCTCCACGCTGAGCGGGCCGGGACGGTGTGCCACGGGGTGCCTCCTGTCGCTGCGGACACCGGGCGGTCACCGCGCGCAGGCGCCGCTGCCCGGTCCTTGCGGAGCCCCGCGCCGTTTCCGGCCCACTGCGGCCGCCATGGCGTACGGACTCCTGAGGAGTTCTCGCCGTACGAACGTCCGATGCGGCCGCGTGACCGGGACGGGCGTCCGGCGAGGACTCCTAAGGTAGACGTACGGACCTTTGACGGGAAGGGGACCTGATGGGCGACGCCGCAGAGCGACTGGCACCGGCGCTGCGCCCGGTGCGGGCCGGCAACGGTTTCGAGGAGGCCCTGGAGCAGATACTCCGGGTCCTGCGACTGGGACTCGTCCCGGAGGGCGAACGCCTCCCGCCGGAGCGCGAGTTGGCGTCGCTGCTGGGGGTGAGCAGGATGACGTTGCGGGAGGCTCTGGAGGTGCTCAGGAGCCAGGGCCTGCTGGTCAGCCGGCGGGGCCGGTACGGCGGCACGTTCGTGGCCGGCCGCGGGGCGGGGGCGCCCGGCGAGGCGGAGCTGCGCCGGCGTGTCGCGGGGTTGGACCTGGCGGACGTGCTGCGCTTCCGCGAGGTGCTGGAGGTGGGGGCGGCGGAGCTCTGTGCGGCGGCGAGACCGAGCGGCCCGGCCGGGGAGCGGCTTCGGGCGGCGCTCACCGCGACGGGGGACGCGGCGCCCGCCGACTACCGGCGGCACGACACCCTCTTCCACCTGACCCTGGCCGAGCTCTCCGGCTCCCCGTCGCTGGCCGCCGGGTACGCGGCGGTCCGCGCCGACCTCAACCAGCTCCTGGACTGCATACCGCTGCTGGTGCGCAACCTCGAGCACGCCCAGTCCCAGCACACCGCCGTCGTGGCCGCCGTGCTGGCCGGCGACGGGGAACGGGCACGCGCGGTGATGCGTGAGCACTGCCGGGGCACCGCGGCCCTGTTGCGGGGGTTCCTCGACCCGGCGGGGTAAATGGACGGACCGGGGACCTTTGCCCGGCGGTTCGCCGGTTCGCCGGACCGTCGGCCCGTCGTCCGCCGCTCCGCCGCCGCGCTCCCCTGCGGGCCCGTGCCCCGGTGGGCCCGTGGTGGCCTCAGGGCGAGGACCGGACCCGGAAGAGGACCCGGGCCCCCTTCCGGGTCCGGGTCCTCTTGCCGTGCCTCCGGACGCCCCCGCGCCGGGGCACGCCCACCACTCGCTCGTGCGGCGCCGGCCGTCAGTCCGGCGGTGTCGTTCCGCGCGATCAGTAGGCGGAGTTGACGTTGTCCATCGAGCCGTACCGGTCGGCGGCGTAGTTGCACGCGGCGACGATGTTGGCGACGGGGTCGGTCAGCGAGTCCTTGGTGCCCTTGACGTGGTAGGTGTCGAAGGTCGGCTGGATCACCTGGAGCAGGCCCTTGGATGGCACGCCCTTCTGGGCGTTGATGTCCCAGTTGTTCTGGGCCAGGGGGTTGCCGCCGGACTCCCGGATGATGTTGCGGTGGATGCCCTCGTAGGAGCCGGGGATGCCCTTGAGCTTCATGATGTCGCGGGCCTGCTTGATCCACCCGTCCAGGTTGTCCGGGTACTTGTGGCCGGCGTCCTGCGCGATTGCGGCGACGCGGTCGGTGGTGGTCGCCTGCTTCGCGGTGGCGTCCGCCTGCTTGGCCACGTGCGCGGCGCTGACCACGACCGGCGCGGTCTGCTGGCCCTTGGCGGGCTCGCCGGCGTGGGCCGGGGTCGGCGCCAGCGTGGCGGCGGCAGCGGCGGCACCGGCGGTGGCGATGCCGGCGATCGTGTACTTGCGGAAGCGGGTGGCGGTGGTGGCAGCCATGGCGTACCTCTCCAATCGGGGGACTTCGTGGGGAGGCCGACGAAAAGGGAAGTCGGCGACGCGGGCCTGGTGCTCCGCGCCGGGGCCGGCGGATCGACGACGGGCCGCTGTCTGCGTCCCGCGTCCGGCGCTCGGCTCCCCGGTACGACCACCACGTTGGGAAGTGGCTCCACCCCCCGGCAACCATGTGACCTACGAAGCCGCCTAGGAGCCGCACCCCCACCGGGGCGTCCCGCCCCTGCCCGGACGCCTCCGACTCCTACTACCGCCCCTCCCCTGTGATCCACGCCCCGTGCCGCCCCTCACACGACACCCCCCGGAACCACCGCACCGGGCCTGGTCCGGCACACCGTGGGTCAGTGACTGCCTACGGGTCGCCGACGGGCCCGCCGGGTGGGCGGAGGGTGCGGTCGTCCGGGGGCGGGGCGGGTGGTGGCCCGTGTGGGGCCGGCCGCCGGCGCGCCCCCGCCCACCCGCACTGTGGCGCCCCCTCCCCTTCCGGCCTAGCCTGGGAGCGCCCTCGTCTCCCCCTGCTTCGGAGCCCGTCGTGCCCAAGCCGCTGGTCGGCATCACCACCTACCTGGAGGACGAGGCGCGGTGGGGGGTGTGGACGCTGCCCGCCGCGCTGCTGCCGGCCGGCTATCCGCGGATGGTGCGGGAGGCCGGCGGTGTGGCGGTGATGCTGCCGCCGGACGAGGAGGCCGTGGCCGAGGAGGTGGTGGCGCGGTTGGACGCCCTGGTGGTGGCGGGCGGGCCCGATGTCGAGCCGGCGCGTTACGGTGCCGAGCGCCTGCCGCGGACCGGACCGCCGGCCCCTGCCCGCGATGCCTGGGAACTCGCCCTGATCCGGGCGGCGTTGCACCGCGGGGTGCCGTTGCTCGGAGTGTGCCGGGGCATGCAGCTGCTGAACGTGGCCCGGGGCGGGACGCTCCTCCAGCACAGGGACGGCCACGCCGGTCCGCCCGGGGTGTTCGCGCACCACCGGGTGGCGCCGCTGACGGGCACCCTGACGCACCGGCTGCTCGGCGGGCCGGTCACCGTGCCGACCTACCACCACCAGTGCGTGGCCGTGCTGGGTGCGGGCCTGCAGGTCTCGGCGCGTGCCCAGGACGGCACGGTGGAGGCGGTGGAGGCGGCGGGCGGAGACGGGTTCGTGCTCGGCGTGCAGTGGCATCCGGAGGCCGGGGACGACACCAGGGTGATGGCGGGACTGGTGGCGGCGGCCCGCCGGTGACGGACGCGCCGGCCGCGCGGTCCGCCGCCTCGCACGCGCCGGGCCCGGCGGTCTTCGGGCCGTGCGTCGTGCAGCAGGGAACTGCCGCAGGACGAGCCCCGGACCGTGGCGTCGGCTCCGGCCCGCCCCGGTGCCGAGGCCGCCCGGCCGGTGGCGGGCGGCAGGCGGGCTGCGGGAACGCGACGGGCCCCGTCCGACCGCTGGGGTCGGGCGGGGCCCTGAGGTGGTGGCGTCAGACCGCGGGGGTCACTTCACCGGTGCCATCTCGTCGACGATGCCGGGGTGGGCGTCGACCCACTTGCTGACACCGTCCCGCTCGTGGCCGGTGCCGGCCTCCTGGACGGCCTGCTCCAGGCTGCCGAGCTCGTCCGCGTCCATGTGCCAGTTCTTCAGCCAGCCCGCCAGCTCGGGGTACTTCTTGGGGAAGCTCTTGTTCCCGAGGGAGACAATCTGGTTGTTGGCGCCCCAGGTGCCCTTGGGGTCGGCGAGCTTGGTGAGGTGGTACTTGCTGTACGCCCAGTGCGGGGACCACAGGACGACCGCGATGGGCTCCTTGGCCGCGTACGCGCGCTGGAGTTCGGCGAGCATCGCGCTGGTGCCGGCCGCGGTGACCTTCCAGTCCTTCATGCCGTAGGCGGGCAGCACCTTGGACTTCAGGCGCATCATCTCGCCGGTGCCCGGTTCGATCCCGATGATCTTGCCCTTGAACTCGTCCTTGTGCTTGGCGAGGTCCGCCATGGACTTCACGCCCTTGACGTAGGACGGCACCGCGAGCTCCAGGGACGTCTTGTCGTACCAGGCGCCGAGCTTGGACAGGGAGTTCTTGTACTTGTCCCAGTACTGCTTCTGCGCCACCGGCAGCCAGCCGTCGGTCTCGAAGTCGACCTGTCCGGTCGACATGCCGGTCCACATCGGGCCGACGTCGAGCTCCTTGAGCTTGGGGGCGTAGCCGCGCTTGCGCAGCACGTCCTCCCACAGCATGGAGGTGGCGATGCCCTCGTCCCAGGCGGGGTAGCCCAGCACCGGGGCGGCGCCGGCGTCCTTGCCCTTGGCGTAGGAGGTGCCGGCCGGGGCCATCTTGTCGACCGTGCCGGGGTTGGCCTTGAGCCAGGCGCGCACGCCGTCCTGCTCGTGGTTCTTGCCGGCCTTCTGGATGTCGTTCTCCAGGCTGGTGAGCTGCTTCTCGTCCAGCTTGAACTTCTTCATCCACTGGGCGACCTGGGGCTCGTCCTTGTCGAAGCCCTTGCGCGCCAGGGTGTGGATGCCGTCGCCGGAGCCGAAGGCGCCCTTGGGGTCCTTCAGCTTCGTCAGGTGGTACTTGCTGTACGCCCAGTGCGGCGACCACAGGGTCACGGCGATGGGCTTCTTGGCGCTGTAGGCGCGGTCCAGTTCGGCGAGCATCGAGGAGGTGGAGGACTCCACCAGCTTCATGCCGCTCAGGCCGTAGGCCTTGGCGACCTTGTCCTTGTAGAGCTTCATCTCGCCGGCGCCGGGCTCGATGCCGACGACCTTGTTGCCGAACTCGCCGCTCCTGGCCTTGAGGTCGGACAGCGACTTCACGTCCTTGACGTAGGACGGGACGGCGACCTCCAGCGAGGTCTTGTCGTACCAGGCGCCGTAGTCGTCGAGCTTGTCCTTGTACTTCTTCCAGTACTCGGCGTGGGTGACCGGCAGCCAGGAGTTGGTCTGGACGTCGATGTCGCCGCGGGCCTCACCGGTGTACAGCGCGCCGGCCTCCAGCGCCTTGGCGTTGACCTTGAAACCGCGCTGCTCCAGGACCTCCTTCCACAGGAAGCTGGTCGCGACGCCCTCGTCCCAGTTGACGTAGCCGATGTTGACGGTCCGGCCGTCGCCGATGCTCTTGGCGGACGCCTTCTGGTCACCGCCGCCCGCCAGGCCCATGCCGCCGGCGACGAGCGCCAGCACGACCACGCCGACGGTGGCCACCGAGGTGGCCGGCTTCCAGTGCAGGAACCGCCAGCCGTCGAGCGCCGCCTGGGCCTTGGCCAGCGCGCGCCGGCCGAGCGGCGAGACGCGCTGGTTGAGGGCGCCGGTCATCCGGTCCAGGTACATGGCGAGGATGACGACCGCGAGGCCCGCCTCGGACCCGAGGGCCACGTCGACGGAGCTGATCGCGTTGTAGACGGAGGAGCCGAGACCGCCACCGCCGACCATGCCCGCGATGACGACCATCGACAGGGCGAGCATGATGACCTGGTTGATGCCGGCCATGATGGTCGGCAGGGCCAGCGGCAACTGGACGCGGAGCAGGGTCCGGCGCGGGTGCGTGCCGAACGCCTCCGCGGCCTCGACCAGTTCGGCGTCGACCTGGCGGATGCCCAGTTCGGTCATGCGGACGGCCGGCGGCATGGCGAAGATGATCGTCGCGACGATGCCGGGGGTGACGCCGATGCCGAAGAAGAGGATGCCGGGGATGAGGTACACCATCGCCGGCATGGTCTGCATCAGGTCCAGCACCGGGCGCAGCGTGCCGCTGACCCCGCGGTTGCGGGCGGCCCAGATGCCGAGCGGCACCGCGACGACCACCGTGATGATGCAGGCCACCAGGACCAGCGACAGGGACTCCATCGTCGGGCCCCACTGGTCGATGGACTCGATCAGTGCGAAGCCGAGGAAGGTGAGGACCGCCGCCAGCAGGCCGCGCAGCCACCAGGCGATGACGGCGAGGATGCCGGCGAGCAGCAGGGGTTCGGGGGCGGAGAGGACGGCGTGGATGCCGTCGTACATGCCGCCGAGAACGGTGGAGATGAAGTCGAAGAGCCAGGCGACGTGGTGCTGCAGCCAGGTGACGACCGTGTCGACCCAGGAGCCGAGCTGAATCCTAGGCATGCGCGTTCACCTTGCCGTCGTTGTCTCCCTCGGAGCCGGCGGCGTCCTCCGCCTCGGCCTCCGGGGCCTTCGTCGTGATCACGTCGTCCGGGCCCCGCTGGGGTTCGCCGACGACGGCCAGCAGCCGGCCCGCCGGGACCACGCCGATCAGGGTGCCCTCGGCGTCGACCACCGCCACCGGCACCTGGCTGGTCGAGCACGGTCCGAAGAGCTCGTAGACGGGCGTGTGGGCGGGCACCTTCGCGGGGGCCGCGGCCAGCAGCTCCGCGGCGGTGGCGAACCCGGTGCCGTCCCCGACCGCGGTGTCGGCGTCGGCCATGACGGCGCCGGCGGTCAGCACGCGGGTGCGGTCGACGTCCTGGGTGAAGGAGGCGACGTAGTCGTTGGCGGGCGTGACCAGGATGTCCTCGGCGGTGCCGATCTGGACGATCCGGCCGTCGCGCATCACGGCGATGCGGTCGCCCAGGCGCATGGCCTCGTTCAGGTCGTGGGTGATGAAGACGATCGTCTTCTTCAGGGTCTTCTGCAGCTCCAGCAGCTGGTCCTGCATGTCCCGGCGGATCAGCGGGTCGAGGGCGCTGAAGGACTCGTCCATCAGCAGCAGGTCGGCGTTGGTGGCCAGGGCGCGGGCCAGGCCCACCCGCTGCTGCATGCCGCCGGAGAGCTCGTCAGGCCAGGACTTCTCCCAGCCCTTGAGCCCGGCCAGTTCCAGGGCCTCGGTCGCGCGCCGCTCCCGCTCAACACGCGGCACGTTCTGGACCTCCAGCCCGTACGCGGCGTTCTCCAGAACACTGCGGTGCGGGAAGAGGGCGAAGTGCTGGAAGACCATGGATATGTTCTCGGCGCGCACCTTGCGCAGTTCCCCCGGCGTGAGGGAGGTGAGGTCCTGTCCGTCGAACCTCACGCTGCCGGCGGTGGCCTCCAGCAGGCCGTTGAGCATGCGCAGCAGCGTGGACTTTCCCGATCCCGACAGACCCATGACGACGAATATCTCGCCCTCGTCCACCGAGAACGACGCATCGATCACCGCGGCAGTCGTCCCTTGGGCGCGCAGCTGGTCCCGGTCGGCGCCGGCCTCCAGTTCGCGGACCGCGTCCTCGGGTCGTCTGCCGAACACTTTGTAGAGATGCTCGGCTTGCAGCCTGGACACATAGACCTCTCTGGTTGTACGAGAAACGACCCGCCCACCCCCGCTCGACGGGTCGTGGAACGTGCGGCCTCCAACCGCTTCACGCCTGGAAAGTTGAAAAATCCAACCGCTTCGTTCCGGCGGCGCGCCTGCCCGGCTGCCCTGAAATCAAACCAAAGAGTGACGTGCCTCACAACGCCCCTCGCAACCGGTGCACGAACCGTGACCGACACGACATGCAGGAGTAATTGACGGACGGACGGCGCCCGCCGGCGCCAACCGGGCGGCGTGCGGGCCCGCCTGGCCCGCGGGGCACCGAATTCCCCGGAACCCGCCGCCCGTCGGGCCGGCGGACGGACGCGGAGCGGGCGGCGGCGGACCTTCCGGCCCGCTGTCGGTGCGGTACGGCATCATCGCCGTGTGACTGCGACCCGACGCCTGATGCTCCTGGACACCGCCTCGCTCTACTTCCGCGCGTACTTCGGCGTACCGGAATCCGTCCGGGCACCCGACGGCACACCCGTCAACGCGGTCCGCGGCCTGCTCGACTTCATCGCCCGCCTCGTCCAGGACCACCGGCCGGACGCACTGGTGGCGTGCATGGACGAGGACTGGCGCCCGCAGTGGCGAGTGGACCTCATCCCCTCCTACAAGGCGCACCGGGTCGCGGAGGAGGTCCCGGCGGGCGCGGACGTCGAGGAGGTGCCCGACACCCTCTCGCCGCAGGTCCCGGTGATCGAGGAGGTGCTGGACGCGCTCGGCATCGCGCGGCTGGGTGCGCCGGGCTACGAGGCCGACGACGTCATCGGCACCCTCACGGCACGGGCCTCCGGCCCGGTGGACATCGTCACCGGGGACCGGGACCTCTACCAGCTCGTCGACGACGCCCGCGGGGTGCGCGTGCTCTACCCCCTCAAGGGCGTGGGCACCCTCCAGAGCACCGACGAGGCGTGGCTGCGGGAGAAGTACGGCGTCGACGGCGCCGGCTACGCCGATCTGGCGCTGCTGCGCGGCGACCCCAGCGACGGCCTGCCGGGGGTGCCGGGGATCGGGGAGAAGACCGCCGCCAAGCTGCTGGCCGCCCACGGCGACCTCGCGGGCATCCTGGCCGCCGTCGAGAACCCGGCCGCCCGCCTCACCCCCACCCAGCGCACCAGGCTCCGCGAGGCCGCGCCCTACCTGGCGGTGGCGCCGAAGGTGGTGCGGGTGGCGAGGGACGTGCCCCTGCCGGAGCGGGAGGTGCGGCTGCCCGCGCAGCCCGCGGACCCGGCCGCCCTCCAGGTGCTGGCGCAGCGGTGGGGGCTGGGCGGTTCCCTGCAGAGGCTGCTGTCCGTCCTCCAGGGCTGACTGTTAGGTTAGGTAACCCTAATCTCGCGTGGTCCGCCGGACCGGGTCCACGCGACCGACCGCGCAGCCTCTGGGAGTGTCCATGACGTCAGCCCGCCCGGCCCGCAAGAAGTCGACCACCCACTGCGGCGAGGTGGTGCGCACCGAGCGCCTCACCCCGCACATGGTCCGGGTGGTCCTCGGCGGTGACGGCCTGTCGCAGTTCGCGGTGGCCGACGTCACCGACGCCTACGTCAAGCTGCTCTTCCCCGTCCCCGGGGTGGCCTACCCCGAGCCGTTCGACATGGGGGCGATCCGTGAGGAGTTCCCCCGCGACCAGTGGCCGGTGAGCCGCACGTACACCGTCCGCCACTGGGACGCCGAGCGCCGGGAGCTGGCCCTCGACTTCGTGGTCCACGGCGACGAGGGGCTGGCGGGCCCGTGGGCCCTGCAGGCGGCCCCCGGCCAGCGGATCCACTTCGGCGGGCCCGGTGGCGCCTACAAGCCCGACGCCACCGCGGACTGGCACCTGCTCGCCGGTGACGAGAGTGCCCTGCCGGCCATCGCTGCGGCCCTGGAGGGCATGCCCGCCGACGCCGTGGTGCACGCCTTCGTCGAGGTGGCCGACGCCTCGGAGGAGCAGCCGCTGGCCGTGCCGGCGGGGGGCCGGCTGACCTGGCTGCACCGCGACGGCGCGCCGGTGGGCAAACTGCTGGTGGACGCCGTGCAGTCGATGGACTGGCCGCAGGGCCGGGTCCAGGCCTTCGTGCACGGCGAGGCGGGCTTCGTCAAGGACCTGCGGCGGCTGCTGCGGCTGGATCACGGCGTGCCGCGGGAGGACCTCTCCGTCTCCGGTTACTGGCGCACCGGGCACAACGAGGACGGCTGGCAGGCCTCCAAGCGGGAGTGGAACGCCGAGGTGGAGGCGGAGCAGGAGTCCTCGGGCCGGTGACGGCTCGGCCCGGGCGGGCGCATCCGCCGCGGTCGTCCGCCCCGAGGGCAGCCGTCCGCCCCGGACGCGGGCCGTGCCGTGCCGTGCCGTGCCGTGCCGTGCCGTGACAAACGCCTCGGGGCGGAGCGCCGCTGCCCGGACAGTCGTGCGTCACCGGGCGGCGTCGGCCCTGGCCGCCCTCACGCCGTGGGTGCCGCCGCCCGGCGCTCGTCGAGGGCGGCACGCAGCCGGGCCGCGTTCCCCGCGATGTCGCCGCCGATGCTGACACTGTGGGCGCCGGCCGCGAGCCAGGTGGGGGTGTCGGCCACGGTGACGCCGCCGGTCGCCATGATGCGCGCCCCCGGCAGCACCGAGCGCAGCGACTTCAGGTACGGCAGTCCGCCGACGTGCGCGGGGAAGAGCTTGGCGATGCCGCGCGCGGCGGCCACCCGCAGCTCGGAGGGGGTGTGACCGCCTTCCACGAGCAGCCGGTCGGCCTCGTCGACGACCGGCCTGACCTCGGGCACCTGGAAGGGGCTGACGAGGTAGTGGGCGCCGGCCGCCAGGGCCCGCTCGGCGACGGCGGGCGAGGTGACCGTTCCCAGGCCGATGAGGGCGTCCGGCGCCCGCTGCGTCCACTCGGTCACCAGTTCCTCCCAGCCGGGGGTGGTGGCGGTGAACTCGAAGGCGGTGAGGCCCGCTGCGAGCAGTTCCCCCACCAGCTCCGCCGCCGCCTCGGGCCCCGCGCAGCGGACGGTCGGCACGGCGGCGGCCCGCCCGATCCGGTCCACCACGGCGCGGACGGCGGGGGTGAGGTGGTCGAGACTCTCGTACGGCATGGGCGCTGGTCCTTCCGAAGGGGCGGGGGGCCTGTCAGGTCGGGGTAGGGGTGGGTTTGCGGACGGACCGGGGTCAGTCCGTCCCCGGGGCGGCGATGGCGCCGAGTTCGTCCAGGAGGTGGCGCGCCGCCTCGCCGGCCTCGCCCTCGACGCGCAGCACGATCTCCTCGCCGCGGCGGATGTTGAGGCTCATCAGGCCCAGGACGCTGTGCGCGGCGGCGCTGCGGCCGTCGTCCGCCCGGTGGACCACCACCTTGACCCCGCCGCGCGCCGCCGCCTGGGCGAACGCCGCCGCGGGACGGGCGTGCAGGCCCGCGGGTTCGGTGACCAGGAGCCGCCGCTCACACCCGCCGGCCGACCCGTCCGTCCCCGTGCCTGCGGCCGGCTGCCCCGCCCCGGGGGCGCCGTCACCCGATGCGGCGGCCAGCACTTCGGCGATGCGCCGTTCCAGCTGCTGCTCCTCCGCCGGGTCGAGGGGACGCGGGTCGACGGCCAGCCGTCCCGAGGCGGCATGGTGGTCGCGCAGGAACACCGGGGGGCTGCCGGCGGCCAGGCTCCGGGCCAGCTCGACGGCGGTCAGTCCGGCCCCGCCGGGGTCGACGGTGATCTCGGTGCGGTGGATGTCGCGTCCGGCGTCGTCCTGCACCACGCGGGCGGTCAGGCCCGGGAGCGCGCCGAGACGGTCGGCCAGTGCGGCCATCCGGGTTTGCTGCGCCCCGCCCTCGGCGGGCTGCCCGGCCGCCCGCGCGGCATGGTCGCGGACCGCGCGGACCAGCCCGAGGACGGTCTCCTTGCCGACCTTCATCGGGCGGGCGATGCCGCCGCTCTGCGCCCGGCAGGCCGCGACCAGGGCCGCCGAACCGCAGATGATGCCGGAGGTGGGCCCGCCGATGGCCTTGCCTCCGCTGTAGACGACGAGGTCGGCGCCGGTCGCCGGCCAGCGCCGCAGGTCCTCCTCGGCCGCCGCGTCGACGATCACGGGCACACCGTGTTCCCGGCCCACCGCGATCATCTCCGCCAGCGGCACCGTGCCCTTCTGCACGGCGTGGTGCGACTGGACGTACAGCAGCGCCACCGTGCGGGGGGTGACGGCCGCCGCGAGGTGGGCCGCGGTGACCTTGTTGGCGGCGCCCACCTCCACCGGCCGGCCGCCGCCGAGCCGCACCATCTGCGTCACGGGGGCGCCGAAGTGCACGGCGTGGCCCTTCTGGAGGACGACCTCGTCGGGATGGCCGAGGGCGTCGGGGAGCGCCTCGATCCGCGCCGGGTCGGTACCGGCTACCAGGGCGGCGACGGCGACGGCGACACCGGCCGCGGCGCCGGTGGTGACGCAGGCGTCCTCGGTCCCGGTGGCCCGTGCGATGTCCCGCCCCGCCGCCGCCAGCAGGTCGGCCATCACGACGTGGCCGGTGCCGGCCTCCGTCATGGCAGCGGTGACGGACTCGGACAGCCGGCTGCCACCGAGGGCCGTCATCTTGCCGCTGGCGTTGACGGCGGGGGTGATCCTCAGTTCGTCGTAGAGCACGGAAGAGCCTTTCGGTGGGCCGTGGAGGGGACCGGCGCGGGGCGGGCGCGGGGTGGCGGAGCGGCTGTCGGGGACGCGGCTACCTGGCCGCGATGGGGAAGAAGAGACCGGCGAGCATCGCGCCGAGGATCGCGCCACCGGTGAGCGGCTTCTTCCACCAGTAGAAGAGGGCCGCGCCGAGCGTCGAGCCGAGCCCGACGGGGAGGGAGGCGGTGGCGGCGGCGATGATGACGAGCGGGCCGAGGTAGCGGCCGGCGGAGTTGCCCGCCCCCATCATCACGTCGGCCCCGAACGTCGAGGTGCCGCCGCTGGAGTTCACCGTCGCCCGGCGGATGAGGAGGATGACGCAGCCGACGGCGGCGCCGATGACCGCGCCGGTCGGCAGGGCCAGCCAGAAGTGCTCCATGGGGGCGGTCACTCCGGCCGCCAGCATCATCGCGGGGATGCCGATGCCGACGCCGGTCTGGAGCGACCCGCCGATGTCGAGGATGCCGACCATGGGGCCCTCGATGATGCGGGCGAACAGGAACCCGGCGCCGAAGGCTGCCGCCGCACCGTAACTTCCGTGCGCCATACCGGCCTTGAGCAGGGCGGTCACCGCGACGTCGCTGAACGTGCCGGTGTGGTAGACGTAGTAGAGGTGCGTGCCGGCGAAGATCCCGGCCGCCAGGCAGGCCACGAGGAGGGGGAAGGCCCACTCCGAGAGCCAGAAACTCCCCTCCCCCGGCACCCGGTTGCGGCGCTCGCCCTCGGGCGACGCGGAGCCGGCGGCGGCTGCGGTCGTGTCGGTCATGGTGGGGTCCTCGCTCATGACGTCGGAGTGGTGTGGGTCGCGTCGTGGAGGTGCTGCAGCCAGCCGGGCGCGGTGACCTTCATCTGCTGGAGCAGTTGCAGGTCCACGCCGCGCAGGAAGGCGCTGGCGGCGAAGAGCAGCACGACCGCGCCGGCCAGCGCCCGCGTCACCTTCGTCCAGCCGAGGTCGTCCAGCCCCTTGCCGACGACGATGCCGAGCACGATGCCCGGGACGGCGTTGCCCATCACCACGTGGGCCAGCCCGCCGAGCACGGTGCCCCAGCCGCCGGACCGCCGCCCCGCGTCCACCGCGGCCATCCAGAAGACGATGGGCATGACGGGGTTGATCAGCCACTCCGACGCGGGCCCGAGGACGTCGGCGGCGACCTTCTGCAGTGAGCTGGGGATCGAGGCGGCCGTGGTGTTGAGGACGGTGACCAGCACCAGTCCCACGCCCGCCCCCGTGAGGGCCATGCGCCGGGGGTTGTGCAGCGTCTCGGCGAGGTTCCGGTTGCGGATCATCGCCAGGGAGGCCGACCAGTGGGGCACGATGCGGTGGTCGACGTCGGAGGTGAGCGCTCCGGTGCCCACCGCGCTGGCCCAGGCGTTGAAGAAGAAGCCCAGCCCGAAGGAGAAGTGCGCGACGGGGTCGTTCTCGCAGGCGTTCAGTTCGCCGAGGGTGCGGAAGGCGCCCATGCCCTGGACTTTCGGGGCGTGGAACATCCGGGCCACACCGGCGCTCGCCCCGAAGCCGATGAGGGCGCCGATGACCATCGACTCCAGAGCGATCGTGAGGGTCTGGTTCACGGCTGCCTCACCTCATGAGGAGGGCGTGTTGGAGAGGGGTCAGCTTCTCCTCGACGACGCGGAAGTCGACGGCGGCCAGGTCGACGGCGCCGACCTGCACCTCCACTCGGACGGTGATCTCGTAGGCGGTGCGGCGGCGGGGGAAGAGCAGACCGAGGAACCGTTCCGTCCAGCGGCGCTCCACAGCCGACTCGACGACGAGGTCGACCGGTTCGATCCGTATGCAGGTGCCCGTCACCTTCTCCCCGACGCGCCGCTGCACCTGCCCCATCGCCTCGGCGAAGGCCCGCTCGCGGCTGGTGCCGGTGCCGGTGAGCCGCAGGGTGTGGCGGGAGGTGTTCACTGCCCGGCCCCGTCCTGGGTGCCGGCGGTCCCCGGGGTGGCGCCGAGCTTGCGCAGCAGGGCCCCGGCGACCTCGAAGCCGAGTTCCTCGGTGTCCAGGAACCCGAAGCCGAGGACGGTTTTCCCCTGCTCGACGGCGGTGACGCCGGCCTGCGGCGAGCGCATGCCGAACTCGATCTCGTGGCCGTACTTGGCCTTGGCGGTCACAGCTCCGGCGCCGCCGCTGCCGCAGAAGGAGATGCCGAGCGCGGCCGACTCGGCGGCCATCACGTCGCCCACCTTCATGTCGGCGCCGGGGCCGGGGATGAGGACGGGTTCGGCGCCGGCCCGGCGGATGCCGTCGGCGACGGCCTGGCCCTTGCCGAGCCGGTGTCCGATCACGATCTTGACTGTCATGGTGCAGCTCCTAGTTCGTCTCGACCTGAAGGTGGTGCGACAGCTGCCAGGCGGTCTCGAAGTGCAGCGCGAGCAGCAGGACTTCGGGGTCCACCCGGTCACCGCCGGGTGCGCCCCGCCGTCCGGTGGCGGCGTCCTGCCGGGCGATGACCTCGCGGGCGGCGGCGAGGCGGGGGGCGCCGACCTCGGCGAGGAGTTCGGGGCCCAGGGGCTCCAGCTCCTCGCCGGTGCGGGCCCGCCGCAGGTACGCGGCGAGGTGGACGGCGAGCGCCAGCCGGCGGTCCTCGTCGAATCCCACCTCCTCGATCGCGGCCCGCCGCTCCGCCTCGGGCAGCAGGTGCCGCAGCGCTTCGCGGTCCTCGTCGGCGAGCGGCTGGGCGGAGTGTTCGGTCATCTCCCGCACTCGGGCGAGGAGGCGGTCGAGTTCCCCTCCGGCGGCCCTGTCCTCGTCGGCGGGCCCGGTGGGGGGCGGGGGGTGGTGCTCGGTCATGGGTGCCTCTTCTTGCGGTGGTCCGCCGGGCGGCGGGGTCAGGCGGAGGTGCTCGGGGCGGCGGCGGACGGCCCGCCCGGTGGTGTCCCGGCCTGCTCCTCGCGTGCTGCCGGGTACACCCGGCCGGCGCGGACGGCCGCCACGGGGAGCAGTGCCGTCTCGGCCTGCCGCTGCTCGCCCTCGGCGTCGGTGAGGAGGTGGGGGGCGCGGTCCGGCCGCAGCAGGCTCAGGTCGGCGACGGCGCCCACCCGCAGGGTGCCGAGCCCGTCCGCGAGGCCCAGGACCTGCGCCGGGTGGAGGGTGGCGGCGCGGACGACCTCGGTGAGCGGCAGCCCGAGGGCCAGCAGCTTGGAGAGGGTGGCCGGCAGGCCGTGGACCGGGCCGTCGACGTTGCGGCGGTGGAGGTCGGTGGAGACGGTGTGGGGCCGCACTCCGGCGCGCAGCGCCGCCTCGGCGGTGGCGAAGGAGAAACTGGCGCTGCCGTGCCCCACGTCCAGGCGCACCCCCCGCTCGAGGGCGGCCCGCGCCTGCGGGATCACCTCGGAGGTGCCGCCGAACAGGCCGCCGCGCTTGCCGTGGAAGGCGTGCGTGACCACGTCGCCCTCACGCAGCAGGTCCAGCACGTCGCCGAAGTCGGGGGGTGCGTTGCCGACGTGCACCATCACCGGGACGCCGAGTGAGGTGGCGGCCCGCAGCGGCGCCAGCCCGGAGTCGCCCAGCACCGACCGGCTCATCCGCACCTTGACGCCGCGCAGGGTGTCGCTGTGCCGGGCCAGCAGGCCGGCGGTGGCGTCGAGGTCGATGTCGCCGGGGCCGCCGGCCAGTTCGCGGGTGCCGTGGACCAGGCCGTGGCGGGAGATGTTCAGCCAGGCCAGGACCCGGGTGGCGGCGGGGACCACGACGGCGCGGGAGAAGTCTTCCCAGTGGTCGCTGCCGCAGCTGCCGGCGTCGACGACGGTGGTGACGGCGTTGTCCAGGCCGGCCCGGTCGGCGGCCAGGCCCAGGGAGGTGGCCTCCTCGTAGACGTGGGTGTGCAGGTCGATGAGGCCCGGGGTGACCAGCAGGCCCTCGGCGTGGTAGATCTCGGCGCCCCGGGGGTCCAACTCGGGCCCGAGGGCCGCGATGCGGCCGTCCGTCACGGCGATGTCGCCAGGGGTGGCCCGGCCTTGTTCCGGGTCGACGATCAGGCCGCCGCGGACCAGCAGGTCCCAGGGGCGGGGGGAGGAAGGGGAGTCGGGCATGGAAAGGGCGCCTTTCCCAGGCGTGTCAGGGCACGGAGATGCCACCACGGGACACGAGGCATTCCGTAGAGTAGATTCGCGTTCCGTAGAACGGATTGGGCTGCACGCTAGCCCCACCGAGCTGGAGGGTCAATGGATCGCGAAGAGACGGTGAACCTCCCTCAGGGGCCCGCCGAGGCGGCTCCGGAGGAGAAGCCGCCGGCCCCCGCGGCCAACTCCGTGGCGAAGGCGCTGCGGGTGGTCCGCGCGGTGGCACACCCCGACGCCCCCCACCGGCTGGGCGACATCGCGCAGCGCGCCGGCGTCCCCAAGGCGAGCACCCACCGCATCCTGGCCACCCTCGTCGAGGAGGGCTGGGTCGTCTGGGACGGGGAGGGCCGCTACGGGATCGGCACCGCGCTGCGGGCCCTGGCGGCCACGGTGCTCTCCGACGACACGGTCGGCATCGACGCCGTGCTGCGCGCACTGAGCGGCCGCCTCGGCCAGACCGTCCACCTCGCGGTCCTCAGCGGCGACCACGCCACCTACACGCACAAGATCGACCCCGGCCACGCCTACCGCATCGCCAGCGAGGTCGGTGCCCCGCTGGCCCTGCACGCCACCGCGGCCGGCAAGGTGCTCCTGGCCCACCTGCCGCAGGGCGAGATCGACGCCCTCCTCGACAGGGCCGCCCTGCCCGCCCGGACCTCGCGTACCCTGACCGACCGTGCCGCCCTGGAGGCCGAGCTGGCGCGGGTGCGCGAGGCGGGATTCGCCACCGAGTACGAGGAGGCCGACGCCGCCCTCTGCTCCCTGGCCGCGCCGGTGCTGGACGACGGGGGCTATCCGGTGGGGGCGGTGTCGGTCTCCTCGCTGACGTTCCTGGTCACCGAGGAGCAGCTCCGCGCCTTCGCCCCCGCGGTGGAACAGACGGCCCGCGAGGTCTCCCGGCGGCTGTGAGAGGGGCGCGAGGGCGGGGACGCCGGGGGGACGCCCGTCAGCCGCGCGCGGTCACCACCGGGCCGGCCGCCGCGCCGCCACCGGCTCCGGGCGGCGGCGGGCAGGACGGGGCGCTGCCGCGGACGGCCCCCGGTGGGCAGGCAGGGCGGACCGGGCCGGACGGGCCTGCGCCTCAGCCGTGGTGGAACACCTCCGGCACCGGCATCCACCACTCCCCCTCCGGGGTGCCCTCCACCGGCTCCTGGCAGGGGTCGGTCAGCTTCCACCACCGCTGGGTGGCCGGGTCGGCGGCCATCCGCTCCATGTCGGCCTCGTGGTCCTCACCGACGTACTCGTAGTAGGAGAAGAGCAGGTCACCGTGGAGGAAGATCGAGTAGTTGCGGATGTGGCACGCGGTGATGGTGGCCAGCACCTCCGGCCACACCTCGGCGTGCAACCGCAGGTACTCCTCCCGGTGTTCGGGGCGCAGGCGCACCACCTTGGCGTGACGCCGGCCGCGGGCCGCCCCCTCGGTGGCCGGCGGCTGGGGCCGGGACGCTCCGGTCGGCTCGGGAACCTGCGACATCCGCTCTCACGCTCCTTCCAGGCCCCGGCGGGCGCCGGAGCACGGCGGCGGAGCGGTCGGCCCGCCGACCCGGCCGCGGGGCCAGGCCGCGGGAGCGGCCCGCGGGCCGCTCCCGCCCGCGATCACCCCACCGAGGAGTACGCCACCACGCCGCGGAGCATCGCGTCAACGGCCTTGCGGGCGTTGCGGGCGACCTTGCCGCCGTGCGGTGCCGCGGCCGAGATCTGGCCCAGGACGTCGATGATCTGCTTGCACCAGCGCACGAAGTCGCCGGCCGGCATGTCCGCCTCCCGCAGCACCTCGTCCAGGGGAACGTCGGAGGCCCAGCTGTAGGCGGCCCAGGCGAAGCCCAGGTCGGGCTCGCGCTGGCCCACTCCCTCCGTCTGGTTGATGCGGTGGTCCTCCTCCAGGGCGTCCAGCCGGCCCCAGATGCGCACCATCTCCGACATCGCCGAACGGGCGGCTCCCGACGGCAGCTTCGGCGTGACGGACTCGTCCGTCTGCCGCGCCTCGTACACCAACGCCGAGGCGCAGGCGGCCAGTTCGGCCGGGTTGAGGTCCTCCCACACCCCCTCGCGCAGGCACTCGCTGGCCAGCAGGTCCAACTCGCCATAAAGGCGGGCGAGTCGGCGCCCCTCGTCGGTGACGGTGTCGCCCTCCAGGTAGTCGAGCTGCGTCAGCAGGGCGCAGATACGGTCGAAGGTGCGGGCGATGGTGTTGGTGCGGCCCTCGATGCGCCGCTCCAGCTGCCGGGTGTCCCGCAGCAGCCGGTGGTAGCGCTCGGCCCACCTGGCGTGGTCCTCGCGGTCGTTGCAGCCGTGGCAGGGATGCGCCCGGATCGCCGCGCGCAGACGGGCGATCTCCTTGTCGTCGGCGGCCTGCGCGCGCTGCTTGCGGTGCCGTTCGGGCGCGATGTGACCGGCCTTGGTCCGCAGCGCCGAGGCGAGGTCCCGGCGGGACTGGGGGCTTCGGGCGTTGAAGGACTTGGGGATGCGCATCCGCTCCAGGGGCTCCACCGGGACCGGGAAGTCCATCGACGCCAGCCGCTTGACCTGCCGCTCCGCGGTCAGCACCAGGGGGCGGGGCCCGTCCCAGGCGTCGGCACCCCGGTGCCGGTCGGTGCGCCCCGGGGGGACACCCGGGTCCAGCACCAGGGCCAGCCCCGCGAACTTGCCGGTGGGCACGTGGATGACGTCGCCCGGCTTGAGCTTCTCCAGTGCTGCGGCGGCCTGCGCCCGGCGCTGGGCCGCGCCCTGCCGGGCCAGCTCCGTCTCGCGGTCCTTGAGTTCCCTGCGCAGCCGCGAGTACTCCTCGAAGTCGCCGAGGTGGCAGGTCATCGAGGCGCGGTAGCCCTCCAGCCCGTTCTCGTTCTTCTGCACCTGGCGGGTGATGCCCACCACCGACCGGTCCGCCTGGAACTGGGCGAAGGACATCTCCAGCAGCTCGCGCGAGCGGTGCCGGCCGAACTGCGAGACGAGGTTGACGGCCATGTTGTACGAGGGCCGGAAGGAGGACCGCAGCGGGTAGGTCCGGGTGCCGGCGAGGCCGGCGAGCGCGCCCGGGTCCATGCCGCGCTGCCACAGCACCACCGCGTGGCCCTCGATGTCGATGCCCCGGCGGCCTGCCCGGCCGGTGAGCTGGGTGTACTCCCCCGGCGTGATGTCGGCGTGCTGCTCGCCGTTCCACTTGACGAGCTTCTCCAGCACCACGGTGCGGGCGGGCATGTTGATGCCGAGCGCCAGGGTCTCGGTGGCGAAGACGGCCTTCACCAGGCCCTTGACGAACAGTTCCTCCACGACCTCCTTGAAGGTCGGCAGCAT
Source organism: Streptomyces sp. NPDC059740 (assembly GCF_042733155.1). Lineage (NCBI taxonomy): Bacteria > Bacillati > Actinomycetota > Actinomycetes > Kitasatosporales > Streptomycetaceae > Streptomyces > Streptomyces sp. NPDC059740. The sequence continues at coordinate 61,155 of NZ_JBHWGP010000030.1, forward strand.
CCCGGCGTGGTGGGCGGCGATGCCGCGCTGGAGGCCCTCCAGCCACTCGAAGTAGCCCAGGACGTGCAGGTCCTCGTCGGGGATGCCGGCGGTGCGTGCCTCGACGATCCGGCGGACCTCGTCCCGGGCCGCCTGGTCGTTCAGGCGGAGCCCCGAGTAGAGGCACTGCTGGACTGCGGACTCGCAGCCGGCGCGGCTGAAGATGAAGGTGATGGCCGGCAGCAGCCCCTCGCTGTCCAGCCGGTCGATGACCTCGGCGCGGCTCGGCGTCCACACCCGGTTGCGCTGACGGCGCTCACGCTCCCGGTCGGCCTCGCGCAGGTTCCTGCCGCGGCGCTTGTCCCGCCCGAAGGTGGGCCTGCTGTTCTCCAGCCGGGCCAGTCGCTCCAGGTCCGGGTTGACCGCGCGCCGGGAGCCGGCCCGCGTGTCGCGCTCCTCGAAGAGGTCGTAGATCCGGCGGCCCGCCAGGACGTGCTGCCACAGGGGTACCGGCCGGTGCTCGGAGACGATGACGCGGGTGTCGCCGCGGACGGTGTCCAGCCAGTCGCCGAACTCCTCCGCGTTGGAGACGGTCGCCGAGAGCGAGATGAGGGTGACGGAGTCCGGCAGGTGGATGATCACCTCCTCCCAGACGGCGCCGCGGAAGCGGTCGGAGAGGTAGTGCACCTCGTCCATCACCACGTAGCCGAGACCGGCGAGCGCCTGCGAGCCCGCGTACAGCATGTTCCGCAGCACCTCGGTGGTCATCACCACGATCGGCGCGTCGGAGTTCACGCTGTTGTCGCCGGTCAGGAGCCCGACCCGGTCGGGGCCGTAGCGGCGCACCAGGTCCTGGTACTTCTGGTTGGAGAGGGCCTTGATCGGCGTGGTGTAGAAGCACTTGCGGCCCTCGCGCAGGGCCAGGTGGACGCCGAACTCGCCCACGATCGTCTTGCCGGAGCCGGTCGGCGCGGCCACGAGCACACCGCTGCCCGCCTCCAGCGCCTCACAGGCCTCGACCTGGAAGGGGTCCAGCCCGAAGTCGTACTCCTCACGGAAGGAAGCCAGAGCGGTGGCCTGCTCGGCCGCGCGGCGGCGGGCGGCGGCATAGCGGTCGGCGGGAGACATGTCCTCGGTCATCGTGTCTACGAGCCTACCGGCCACCTCTGACAGCGGGGAGATCTTTACCGGGCCGTCCCGCTGGGCGGGCACCCGTCTGAGCAGGGCGTCGCCGCTCGGAGGCGTACCGGACGGCGCCGCCCGCGCGGGTGCGGAGCGGCGTCCCGGGCAGTGTCTGCCAAGCCCCGCCCGTCCGCCCTCCGGGGGGACGACGCCACTGCGCAGGCCCTGCCTAGGTGGCGTCCTCGTCGTAGGACCGGCCGGCGGGCTCGACGCCTGGGTGCGTGCTCCCCTGGGCGGGGATCGGGCTGGCCGAGAGGGGTTCGGCGTCTCCCACGTCCTCGGTGCGGAGGTCGAGCGGGGCGGCCTCCTCGTCGCTCAGCAGGGCGTCGGTGTCGGCACGCGACCGCCTGCGGTCGTGCAGCAGGCACACCGCCGAGGCGCCGAAGTAGAGGACCACGATCGGTGCCGCCAGCAGGCTCATGGTCAGCGGGTCACCGGTGGGGGTGGCGATGGCCGCGAAGACGGTGATGCCCACCACCATGAAGCGCCACCAGCCGATGACCTTCTTCCCGGACAGCACCCCACCGAAGTTGAGCAGCACGAGCAGGAGCGGCAGTTCGAAGGCGACGCCGAAGACGATCACCATGCGGGTGACGATGTCGAGGAACTCGTCCGCGGGGAAGAGGTTGTCCCAGTCGCTCGGCGTGAGGCCGACCAGGGCGCCGGCCGTCGTGGGCAGCACGGCGTAGGCGATGTAGGCGCCGACCAGGAAGAGGGGGACGCCCGCACCCACGAACCCCAGCGCGTAGCGCTTCTCGTGCTTGTGGAGTCCGGGTGCCAGGAACGCCCAGAGCTGGTACAGCCACACCGGGCTCGCTCCCACCACGCCCGTGGTGAGACCGATCTTCAGCATGATCGTGAAGGGGGCCAGCAGACCGTTGGCGGTGATCTGCGCGCAGGGCTTGCCCCCGGGTCGGGCGCCGATGTTCTTTCCGGGGCAGCCCACGGCGTCGGTGACCGGCCCGGTGATGAAGTGGGCGATCTGTTTGTAGTAGCAGAACGCGACGACTGTGACGACGGCCACCGCAAGGACCGACTTCAGCAGGCGGTTGCGCAACTCCCGCAGGTGCTCCGCGAGCGGCATCCGCCCTTCCGGATCCCTGTCCTTGTTGCGGGCAGAACTGAGCACCCCACGTCCTCGTCTCGTCGTCGCCACACGGGTGCGGCTACTGGTCCCGTTCTGCGTCAGCTCTGCTTGGTCTGCTGCGGTTCGGTGGCGGGGCGGGCGCTGGCGGTGTCGCCGGGGGCGGCCTGGATGGTGCGCTGGGCGGCCGCCGCGGTGTCCTCACTCGGAGCCGCGGGCTCGCCCTCGCTCTTCATCGCCTTGGCTTCGCTCTTGAGGATGCGGGCCGACTTGCCGAGCGACCGGGCCATGTCGGGGAGCTTCTTGGCGCCGAACAGGAGAACGACAACCACAAGGATCAGGATGATCTCGGGGGCTCGCAGGTTGCTGAGCATGCTGTCTACCTTCTCACCGAGGCGGCTGGGGGGTGGAACTGACGTCGGCGGAGATGCGTCCGGCCCACGTGCTGACAGGATCGTAACGCGACGGGGTAAACAGGGGGCAATCCCCGTGCGGCTCCCCGTTGTCCCGCTCGCCCCCGTCCACGCGGTCGCACCACGGGACAACTGGTGTCAGGTGGTGTGTGACGTCACATCCTGGACGAAGTGGCCCGTCTGCGCGGCCAGTGGGCCGGCGGCGTCGTTCAGCTCCCTCGCCGCCCGTTCGATCTCGTTCGAGGCCTTGTCCACCTGTCCTGCCAGTCGCCTCACCTCCGTGTACACCCGTGCGGCGAACACCGCCAGCACGGCGAGGCCGAGGAAGCCGAGAGAGATGGCGATCATGGGCCAGAGCATGGTGCGCGCCTTACGGAAAGAGGACGTTTTCGGACCACGGACGGTGCGCCGTTCGTCAGCCGGAGTGCAGCCGCAAGGTGCTCACGCCGCCCCCGGTGAGCAACTCCACAATGCGCTCCCCCGCCGGCTTGCGGACCACGCTGCCGCACTCGGGGCAGGTGAACGAGTAGAACGTGGTGCGGCGGCTGCCGCCGATGGCCAGGCGCAGGGCGTCCGAGAGCAGTTCGAAGCGGGCCCGGCAGTCGGGGCAGGCCGCCCGGAACAGCACGGCGCCGGCCACCGGCTCGGTGGGCACCCGGTCGGTACCGGGCCCACCGGCGGCCGGACCGGGCCCGTCCCCTCGCGCGCCGCCGCTCTCGCCGCCCGGCGGTGTCGTGCCGCGCACGCCCCTCACTCCCCGTACGCGGCGAGCGCCTGGCGGGCGGCCTCGCGGGCGCTGTCGGCCAGGTCCCGGGGTTCGACGATGCGCCCGTCCGGTCCCAGCCGCATCGCCAGCCGCCGCAGGGAGGCGGGGTCCGGGGTGCGGAGCGTGATGCGCAGTCCGCCGTCGGGCAGTTCCTCCGCCTTGTCGTGCGGGTAGTACTCGGCGACCCACCGGCCTCCCGGGCCCACCTCGACGACGACCTCGGGGTCCTCGGCCGCGGGCTGCACCAGCCCCTCGGAGAGGTCGCGCAGTTCCACCGGCGGCGGGTCGGCGGGGGCGTCGAGCAGGCGGATGTCGGCGACCCGGTCGAGACGGAAGGTGCGGCGGGCCTCGGAGAGGCGGCACCAGGCCTCGACGTAGGTGTGGCCGACGGCGAAGAGGCGGATCGGGTCGATCTCGCGCTCGGTCAGCTCGTCACGGGCCGGGGAGTAGTAGCGCAGCCACAGCCGACGCCGCTCGACGATGGCGCGGTCGACGTCGGCGAAGACCCCGCCCTCGGACTCGAAGGTCACCGACACCCGGGAGCTGGCACCCGCCGCCTCGCCGGCTGCCGCCTCCAGCTTCGCGGTGGCCCGCAGCAGCGCCTGCCGGTCCCCCTCCCGCAGCCCGGGCAGGGTGGCGACGGCGCGGGCGGCCACCAGCAGGGCGGTGGCCTCGTCGGCGGCAAGCCGCAGCGGCTCGGCGACGTCGTCGGCGTTGTGCCACCAGATCCGGTCACCGTCGGTGTCGATGTCGAGCAGGTCGCCACCGCGGAAGCTGGTCCCGCACATCGGCAGCACGTTCAGGTCGGCGATCAGCTCGTCCTGGCTGATGCCGAAGGCGCGGGCGACGTCGGCGACCCGGGCGCCGGGCCGCTCCCGCAGGTAGGTGACCAGCGACAGCATGCGCCGGGTCTGGTCGATGGCGTTGGTCGGCATGTGGTTGCTGCCCCTGTCCTGTCAGGCCTTGGCGACGGCGCGCAGCCGGTCCACGACGTCGGCCCGCAGCTCCGCGGGCTCCAGCACGACGACGTCCGCGCCGAACTCCACCAGCCAGGCGTCCAGGCCGTGGCCGTTGGGGATCTCCAGCTCGTCCCAGCCCTCACCCACCTCGCGCAGGGAGAGGGCACGGGAGCGGAGCGGGTAGCCGTGGCCGGCGCGCAGCCGGATGCGGGCGGTGCCGGTGGCGCTCTCGCCGGCCCAGCTCTCCACGGTCTCGCGGACCGTGACGTGGTCGGGTACGGGCGCGGTGAAGGCGCCCTGCCGGGAGCGGACCCTGCCGGTGATGCGGGAGAGCCGGAAGACGCGCTCGGCCTGCCGGTCGCGGTCCCAGCCGGCGAGGTACCAGGTGCCGCGCCAGCACTCCAGGATCCACGGCTCGACATGGCGGGTCTGCGGCTGGGCGGCGTTGGCCTTGCGGTAGTCGAAGACGACCGGGCGCCGGTCGCGGCAGGCGACCATCAGCGGTTCGAAGGCCGCCTCGTGCGCGGGGATGCGGGGCTCCAGCGCGCTCGGCGGAGCCTCCTCGTAGCCGTCCTGCGAGGCCAGCGGCATGCCGGCGGCCCGGAGCTTCTGCAGGGCGCCGCTGGCGGCACCGGCGAGCCGGGCCTGCTGCCAGATCTTCGCCGCCAAGCCGAGCGCGGCGGCCTCGGCCGCGTCGAAGGCCACCGGGGGGAGCCGGTTGCTGTCGCGGCGGGCCAGGTAACCGGTGTCACCGTCGACGCCGTCGACGGTCTCGATGACCAGACCCAGTTCCCGCAGGTCGTCCTTGTCGCGTTCGAACATGCGGTTGAACGCCTCGTCGCTCCCCTGGGCGCCGTCGGAGGCGGCGAAGGACTCGACGTAGGCCTCGATGGAAGCGCGCAGCTCACGCTTGGTGAGCGGGCGCCGGGTACCCAGCAGGCACAACGCGAGGTTCATCAACCGCTCAGCCTTGGCAATCGCCATCGACGCCCTTAGCCCCTTCTTTCCCGTTCTCCGTGGTTCCTTTAGCCCTTGACCGTACCGCTCGGGGGACGGCCGGCAAAGCCGAGGGCCCGTGACCGCCGGAGATCAAGTCCGGTACGGGCACGGGCCCTCGGCCCACGGCTCCGGCCGGTCGCGCCGGCCGGTCCGGTCAGACCGCGACGAGGTCGCAGACGAAGATCAGCGTCTCGTTCGGCTTGATGCGGCCGCCACCGGCGCCCCGCTCGCCGTAGGCCAGGTGGGCCGGGATGGTCAGACGGCGGCGACCGCCGACCTTCATGCCCTGCACACCCTGGTCCCAGCCGGCGATGACCTGGCCGGCACCGAGCTGGAACTGGAGCGGCTTGCCGCGGTTCCAGCTCGCGTCGAACTCCTCGCCGGTGTCGAAGGAGACGCCGACGTAGTGGACGGAGACGGTGTCCCCCGCCTTGGCGACCGGCCCGTCGCCCTCCCACAGGTCCACGATCTCCAGCTCGCTGGGCGCGGGCCCCTCGGGGAAGTCGATCTCGGGCTTGTCGATGTTCACGAATGTGCTCCTACAGATGATCCTCGGGTGTCGGGACCAGTCTTGCAGATACGTCCCCGGCGGGGCGGAGGGTCGTCACCGCCGCTCCGCGCCCGCTTCCTGCGGCCCGGGAGGCGGGCCGCAGGAGACGCGGTCGTGAGGACGGACTGCGGGTCAGAAGGCGGCGAGGATGTCGACGGAGAAGACCAGCGTGTTCTTCGACAGGCCGCTCTGGGCCTGGTCGCCGTACCCGAGCTTCGGCGGGATGACCAGCAGCACGCGGTCGCCCACGTGCTTGCCGACCAGTCCCTGGTCCCAGCCCTTGATGACCGAGCCGGTGCCGATCTGGAAGCCGGTGGCGCCGCCGTTCTTCCAGGAGGAGTCAAAGGTCTTGCCGTCCTCCCACTTCACACCCGTGTACTGGACGACGAGTGCCTGTCCGGCCTTGACCTCGGGTCCCTTGCCGTGGATGAGCGTCTGCTGCTTGAGGTCGCCGGGTGCCTTCTCCCCCTTGGGGACGGTGATCGTCGCGGCCTTCTGGCCGTCCGCCTTCACCGTCGGCAGCCCGGACTCGGGGGCGGCCTGCTTGCCCGTGACGGTGGCCTTCGGGTCGACCTTCTTCGACGCCTTGATGTCGGCGACGAACACCAGGCCCTGGGTGGGCTTGAGGCCGACCTGGCTCGCCATCTGCTCGCCGTAGAAGGTCTTCGCGGTGCCCTCGACCTCGACCCGGCTGCCGACCTTCTGGCCGACCAGCTTCTGGAACACGCCACCGGGGTTGACCAGCGAGGTCGACTTGTTGGTGGCCTGGCCGACGAGCTGCGGGGAGGCGCTCTTGCCCTTGGTGCGGGCCTGGGCGCTCCAGGTGGAGCCGATGGCCTGGCCGTCCAGGGTCTGGTAGGCGAAGTCCAGCCGGACGAAGTCGTCCTTGTGGACGGTGGCGCCCTTGCCCTCGGTGACGGTCTTGGCCACCACCTGGTCCGGGGCCTTCGCTCCCTTGGAGGCCGTGATCTTCGGCTGCTGGCCGGGCTTGCCGGAGACCGAGGCGACGGGGGCGGGGGCCGCCTCGTCGTCCGACCCGCAGGCTGCGGAGAGCAGCAGCAGCGGCACGGCCAGGGTTGCCGCGGCGACCCTCTGCAGGGTCTTGGTGCTCGGACGGGAGTGCGGGGGGTGTACCCCGGAGGAATTCACCATCGGTCCAACTCGTGCTAGGGGGCTGCGCGGACAGTGGCCGCCACTCTACGGCCTGTCCCTCGTCCGGCCCCGCAGCACGCCGGACGCGCCGGGCACCCGCACGGAGAAGCAACGAACCCCGTCAGAAACGGGGTTCGTCGCGATCCGTATACGTCACTCGCCGACAGTGCGCGTAAGCGTCGCGCCAGAAGCGGAGCGCGGGCCGCGCTCTTCCTCAGCGGGCAGCCCGCACGCGAGCTGCCGTCACATCCCGGCGATGAGCTTCTCCACCCGGTCGTCCACCGAGCGGAACGGGTCCTTGCACAGGACCGTCCGCTGGGCCTGGTCGTTGAGCTTGAGGTGCACCCAGTCCACGGTGAAGTCCCGCCGCTGCTCCTGGGCGCGCCGGATGAAGTCCCCGCGCAGCCGGGCCCTGGTGGTCTGCGGGGGCACCGACTTGCCCTCGAAGATCTTCAGGTCGTCGCAGACCCGGGCGGCCCGGCCGCTGCGCTCCAGCAGGTAGTACAGGCCGCGGCGGCGGTGGATGTCGTGGTACGCGAGGTCTATCTGCGCTACCCGGGGGTGCGACATGCTCAGGTCGTTCTTGGCCCGGTAGCGCTCCAGGAGCTGGTACTTCATCACCCAGTCGATCTCGGTGTTGATGCGGTCCAGGTCCTCGTCGCGGATGGCCTCCAGGGCGCGGCCCCACAGTTCCAGGACGCGGTCGACGGTGCCGGTGCGGATGCCCCGGCGCTCGCAGAAGTCGACGGCCTTCTCGTAGTACTCCTGCTGGATCTCCAGCGCCGAGGCCTCCCGGCCGCTGGCGAGGCGCACCTTGCGCTGGCCCGTGGTGTCGTGGCTGACCTCGCGGATGGCGCGGATCGGGTTCTCCAGGGTCAGGTCGCGCATGACCGTGCCGGCCTCGATCATCCGCAGCACCAGGTCGGTCGCGCCGACCTTGAGCATCATCGTCGTCTCCGACATGTTGGAGTCGCCGACGATGACGTGGAGCCGGCGGTAGCGCTCGGCGTCGGCGTGCGGCTCGTCCCTGGTGTTGATGATGGGCCGGGACCGCGTCGTCGCCGAGGAGACTCCCTCCCAGATGTGCTCGGCCCGCTGGCTGACGCAGTAGACCGCGCCCCTGGGGGTCTGGAGCACCTTGCCCGCACCGCACAGGAGCTGCCGGGTGACGAGGAAGGGGATGAGGATGTCCGCCAGGCGGGAGAACTCGCCGTGCCGGGCGACCAGGTAGTTCTCGTGGCAGCCGTAGCTGTTTCCGGCCGAGTCGGTGTTGTTCTTGAAGAGGTAGACGTCGCCCGCGATGCCCTCCTCGTGCAGGCGGCGTTCGGCGTCGACGAGCAGACCTTCGAGAATGCGCTCGCCGGCCTTGTCGTGGGTGACCAGCTCGGTCACGTTGTCGCATTCGGGAGTGGCGTATTCCGGATGCGAACCCACGTCGAGGTAGAGGCGGGCGCCGTTGCGCAGGAAGACGTTGCTGCTGCGGCCCCATGACACGACACGGCGGAAGAGGTAGCGCGCCACTTCGTCAGGCGACAGTCGGCGCTGTCCCCTGAACGTGCACGTGACGCCGTACTCGTTCTCCAGCCCGAAAATGCGGCGGTCCATGACTAGACATTACGCCTGATGGCGAGCCTTGAAACCGGGTTCGACGGGACGGTTTCGATCATTTTCCCCCGACACGCCCGCGGGCTGCGCCGGGGCGGGCGCGGCGAGGAAGCGTCTGGTCACCGCCATGGCCCCCAGGGCGGCGAGCCCGCCCAGTCCCGCCACCGCGAAGCCGGCGCGCGCCCCGCCGTACTCGACCGCGGGCCCCACCACCGACATGCCGGCCGCCGAGCCCACCCCGAAGGTGGTCACCAGCCAGGAGAACGCCTCGGTCACGGTGCCCGCCGGCGCGTGCCGGTCCACCACCACGAAGGCGCAGGCCAGCGCGGGGGCGAGGAAGAGCCCGGAGAGGCCCGCCAGCACCGTCATCCACACCACCCCGGGCACCAGGGTCAGCGGCAGGTAGCCCAGGGCCAGCAGTCCCACCAGCACCCGCAGCCGCCCCTCGGGGGTGCCCGGCCAGGGTCGCGCCCCGTAGACGATGCCGCCCACCAGCGCGCCGAGGCCGAGCGCGGAGAGCAGGTAGCTGGACGCCCCGGCGACGCCCTCCTCGCCGGCGTAGGCCACGGCGGCCACCGAGATCGAGCCGAGCGCCACGCCCACGAAGAAGAACGAGCCGACCAGCACCCGCATGCCGGCCGAGTGCAGCGCCCCGAGCCAGTGGGCCGCCCGGGCCGCGCCCCGCCACCGGCGCGAGGGGCCGGAGAGGAGGACGGAGGCGGCGCCCAGCACACCCAGGACGTTGATCATCCACAGCGCGGCCTGCTCCGACCACCCGGCCACACAGAGCGTCACCAGCAGCGGCCCGACGGCGAACATGACCTCCTGGGCCACGGCGTCCAGGGCGTACGCCGCGTGCACCCGGTCCTGGCGCCGCAGCACGTCCGGCCAGAGCGCCCGCAACCCGCCCTCCAGCGGCGGCGTGCAGAAGCCGGCGACCACGACGGCCGCGAACGCCAGTACCGGCGCCGCCAGTCCGACCACCGCGTAGAGGGTCATGCCGAGCGCGGAGAGGACGGCCGCGGGCAGCATCACCGCCGGCTGGCCCCGTCGGTCCACCATGCGCCCCAGTACCGGCTGCCCCACCGCGTTGCAGAGGCCGTACACCGCGGAGAGGGCACCGGCCAGCCCGTAGGAGCCGCCCTCGGCGCGGGTGAAGAGCACCAGCGCCAGCGGGGCCGTGGCGTTGGGCAGCCGGCCGACGAGGGTGCCGGTGAGCAGTCGGGCGGCGTGACGGGCCCTGAGGACCTGCGCGTACTGCGCGGCCATGGCGGCTCCTCGCGGTGGCGGGCGGTCGGGGTGACGGGATGGTCGAGCGGCACGGCCGCGGACGGCGACCGCAGAGGTGTTACGTATAACGTCCCGGCTCGTATACGTATCATCGCGAGCGCCGGCGGTCCACCCGTCCTGCGGCCTGCCGGCACCGTGACGAGGAAGGCAGGTGACCGGTGGTCCGCCTCCGCCCTGACGCGCAGACCGTCCGCCCCGACGCGCAGGCCGCCCTTCCCGGTCCGCACGACCCGGTGCCGCCCGGCCCGGGCCCCTCCCCCGCACGCCCGCTGCACGGCGCCACCCCGGGAACGCCGTCCGGCGCGGATCCCGCGGTGCCTCCCTTTCCGGGGGGACGCGTGACCAGTCGCGACGTGGCGCGGGCGGCCGGTGTCTCGCAGGCGGCCGTCTCCCTCGTCCTGAGCGACAAGTGGCGCGGCCGGGTGTCGGAGGCGAAGGCCGCAGCCGTCCGCGGCGCCGCCCGGGAGCTGGGCTACCGGCCCAACCTGGCCGCCCGATCGCTCCGGCTGGGCCGCACCCGCACCGCACTGCTCGTGGTGCCGGTACTCACCACCGAGTTCTTCGCGCGGGTGCACACCGGCGCCGCCCGGGTGGCTGCCGAACACGGCTTCGGCGTGGTGCTCTACCCCTCGCCGGAGCTCGTCGGCCCCGCCCCGGACCCGTTCGCCTCGGCGTCCACCGCGCTCGACGGGGTCATCGCCTCGTCGATGGCCGCGGGCGCCCTGAGCACCTTGCGGGACGGCGGGCTGCCGCTGGTCATGCTGGACAGCGATCCGGCGGACCCGCAGGCCGCGGCCACCGTCAACCTCGACATCCCGGCCGGCATCCGGGACGTGACGCGCCACCTGCTGGAGCTCGGCCACCGGCGCCTGGTCCACCTGGCGGCCGACGTCGACTCCTGGACCTTCACGGTGCGGGCCCGCGCGGTGGCCGAGACCGTGCGGGCGGCACCGGAAGCCGAGCTGGCCACCGTCCGCACCCGCATCGGCGTGCCCGACGGTGAGGCCGCGGCCCGCGCCGCCCTCACCGGCCCCGGGCCGCGGCCCACCGCGTTGGTCTGCGACGACGACATCCTGGCCGCCGGTGCCCTGAAGGCCGCACGCCGACTGGGCCTGCGCGTCCCGCAGGACCTCTCGGTCACCGGCTGCGACGACCTTCCGCTGGCGACCGCGGTCGAACCCGAGCTGACCACCGTCCACCTGCCCGCCGAGGAGTTCGGCGCGACGGGCATGCGGGCGCTCATCGCGGCGCTGGACGGCCGGGCCCCCACCTCGGTGACGCTGCCGGTGCGGCTGGTGGTGCGGGGATCGTCGGGGTCCGCGCCGGAGTGAACGGCGCGGGCCGGGGATGTCCGGCCCGGGTGCGGGCCTGTGCGGGCCGCGGGGGAGCCCGACGGCAGGCCTGGACGGATCGTCGGCCCGGGCGCCGCTCAGCCCCATGCCGCGGTGAGCGCCTTCGCCTCCTGCTCCGACTTCACGACCAGCCCCACCCAGGACCCGTCCCGGAACTCGAGCGCCACCCGCAGTCGCCGGCCGGCGGGCAGCGGTTCCCGGCGGTTGCGGAAGGCGCCCTGCGGGAACTGCGCGGAGATCTCCTCCTGCTCCCCCGCGGACGGCGCCTTCCACGGCAGCGCCAGCAAGCGGTGCGATGTCACGGCGAGCAGTAGCCTGTCGTGCTCCCCGTGCCGCCACGGCGGCGCATTGCGCACCGCCACCACGAACCGCCCGGCCTCGGACTCGTAACCGCCGCCCCACACCCCACCACGGACGGCGCGGCGGACCATGCGGTACGGGCGCCGGCACCAGTCGAAGAAGTACTCCCAGACCGTGGGCCCCAGGGTCCAGAGGTCCCAGCCGAGCCAGTAGTCCCCGAGCCTGAGGACGGTGGACAGCAGGCAGGTCAGAGGAGCCCACCAGCGCAGACGGGCGGCGCGGCCGACCCGCAGGCGCCGGGGCAGGCGGGGCGGGAGCAGGGGGTCCAGCTCCGTCGGGCAGACGTACAGCAGCCGCTCACCCTCCACCAGGTGGCACACGGCCCGCTGCGCCGGGCTCAGGTGCCCTCGGCCCGCACCGTACGCCGCCTTCACGGGTCCGGTGCCCGAGGGCACGGGTGCGCCCACGTCGGTCATCTCTCTCCTCTGCTGCGTGGTGGCGTGGGGACCGAGGGGACGAGCGCGTCCGGTCGGCCGGCACTCATCCGAAGGTCGCCTGCACACCCGAGGGGTCCAGGGACTCCTTGTCGACGCGGTAGGCGGGCGGGGCCTCGGAGCCGTCCTGCAGGAGAGACCGCCTGGCGTCGGCGTCCTCCGCGTACCGTTCGAGCGGTTTGGCCGCCTTCTCGATGCCGAGGCCCTCGTTGACGTGCTTGTTGATCTGCTTGAAGGGCTGCGCGAACTTCTTCCGCTGCAAGTAGGTCAGGCCCTCATCCTTGCCGAGCTTGCCGCCCAGCCCCTTGGCGGTCTTGCGGACGCCTGAGGCCGCGCGCCTCACCTTCAGCGCCTTCTTCGCGATCTCGCCGACCGCCTTGCCCTCACGCTGGGCCGTGCGCATCTCCTTGACGACCTGCTCCAACTCCCTCAACGCGGTGGCCAGTTTCTGGGAGATCCGCTCGATCCGGGCGATGCCCGCCGCGATCTCGGCCTCGCTGGCCAACGCGTCCACGACGGTCGCCAGGCCGGCGGTGAACAGGTCGAGGACGAAGCTGGTGGCCAACTCCGCGAGCAGCATGGTGATCAGGTCGCTGATCAGCTCGATGATCGTCTCCTCGGCGAGCGCGCACTCCTTCGCCGCCTGCCCGAGGATGTACGCCGTCTGGGCCATGTCGTACGCGGTGTCGTCGACCGCTGCCACCACGTCGCCCATGTGGGAGCCGAAGCCGTCCGACGCGCTCCCCGTCCAGGCCTCCGCCAGCGGCTCGGCGCCGCGGCGCAGGCCGGTGGCGACCTGCCGCATGGCCTCCGCCTGCTGACGCCATGTCCGGGCGGCCGCCGACAGCTCGGCGGGGGCGCCGGTGACCTGGTCCAGGAGGTCCAGTGCGCCGGTCTTCTCCAGCGTCCAGGTGACCGCCTCGTCCACGGCACCGCTGATGGATCCGCGGTCGGGGCTCTCGGCCTGCGGGACCTCGGGGAACTCCTTCGGGTTCTTCCGGGTCCACTCGTACGCCGTGCTCGGGCCGCCGGGCCCGAGCCAGGCCGTGACCGTCACCGCTTCACCTCCTGCAGCGCGGAGACCGTGACGGTCTCCGTGTCGTCGTAGGAGTCGGCCGTGGTCCGCAAGCCGTCGGCGGTGTCCTGGAGGATGTCGTGCAGGTCGCGGCAGTCCTGTACGTCCGCCTCCGCGTGCTCCTCGTAGGCGGAGGCGAGGCCGTGGGCGTCGGGCAGCTTGCCGAAGGCCTGGTCCGGCACGCGGGTGCCGGAGAGCGCGCTCATGATGGTGGAGACGCGGCCTGCCGCCGCGTCGATCCGGGAGGCGTAGGTGCGCAGCGCCTCCGGATGCACCTGGTAACCGGCGTGCAAGTTCTTCCCCTTGGGTGGTGCGATGTTCCACCCCGTGAGCACTGTCCCGGGAGGGGCCATGGCGGGGCGCACGCACGAACCTACGTGCGAGGCACTGAGGGGAATGGGGGGAAGACCCCGCCTTGGCGAGGTTTGCCAGCCGCCGTCTACCGGGATTTTGCCCAGCGATGGTGATTGTTTTGCGCGCCGGCATCAGCACGCGGAAACCGGAACCGGGCTGGTGACCAGGCAGTCAACGGAAAGCGGGCCGTCCGGAGA
>NZ_JBHWGP010000030.1:74915-85548 GCF_042733155.1 Streptomyces sp. NPDC059740
TTTTTTGTTTTCCGCCCCGCATACACCCCGCGAAACCCTCACGGGGGCTGTTCACCTGCCATACAACTAAAGGGGGCCCGTCCGGAGACGGCCCGCTTTCCGTTGACTCGCGCCGGCTGCGCGAGAGGTCACTCCGCCTCGGTGCCCTCCCCGGCCTCGTCGCCGTCGGTGGCCCCGGCCGTGCCCTTCCCGCCGCCGGCGGTGCCCGTCTCCTCCAGGAGCCTGGTGAGCTGACGGCCCAGCACGCGCTTGAACTTGCGCTGCTGGGGGCGGGTGCGGTCCAGCACGGCGACCTCTAGCTGCTCCGCTGTCAGGGTGCGCTCGCCACCGTTGTTGTCGCGCGAGAGGGAGTCCACCGCGAGGCCGAGGGCCTCGGCGAGGGTCATGCCGTCGCGGTGCCGCTGGTCGAGGTAGCTGCTGATCTGGTCGGCGTTGCCGCCGACCGCGACCGAGCCGTGCTCGTCGACGATGGAACCGTCGTGGGGCAGCCGGTAGATCTGGTCGTCCTCCGGGTTCCTCCCCACCTCGGCGACGATCAGCTCGACCTCGTAGGGCTTCTCCGCCGCGCTGGAGAAGATGGTGCCCAGGGTCTGTGCGTAGACGTTGGCCAGGCCCCTGGCCGTGACGTCCTCGCGGTCGTAGGTGTAGCCCCGCAGGTCGGCGTAGCGGACGCCGCCGATCCGCAGGTTCTCGAACTCGTTGTACTTGCCCACGGCGGCAAAGGCGATCCGGTCGTAGATCTCGCTGACCTTGTGCAGGGCCCGGGAGGGGTTCTCGGCGACGAACACGACGCCGTCGGTGTACTGCAGCACCACGACGCTGCGTCCCCGCGCGATGCCCTTGCGGGCGTACTCCGCGCGGTCCGCCATGGCCTGCTGGGGTGAGACATAGAACGGCGTCGACACCGGCTATCCGTCCCTTTCTGTCAAATTCTCGCTTGGGTGGCGCGGGAGCCTGGACACGTGGACCTATCGGTCCTCACAGCAGTGCGGAACGCGGGCCGTCCGGCTCCTGGAGCCGCCGCTCGTGGATCTCCCGGGCCACCTGCGCGACCTCGTCCTCGGTGAGCCTGCGGAAACCGTCCTCGGTGATGACGGTGACGATCGGGTAGATCCGCCGGCCGAGGTCGGGGCCGCCCGTCGCCGAGTCGTCGTCCGCCGCGTCGTACAGCGCCTGCACCACCGCGGTGGCGGCGTCCGACTCGCTGAAGTCCTCGCGGTAGAGCTTCTTCAGGGCACCGCGGGCGAAGACCGAACCCGACCCCGTCGAGGCGTAGCCGCGCTCCTCGGAACGGCCGCCCGTGACGTCGTAGGAGAAGATGCGGCCGCGACCGCGCTCGAGGTCGTAGCCGGCGAAGACGGGAACCACGGCGAGACCCTGCATGGCCATGCCGAGGTTGCCGCGGATCATGGTGGAGAGCCGGTTGGCCTTGCCCTCCAGGGAGAGCTGGGCGCCCTCCACCTTCTCGAAGTGCTCCAGCTCGAGCTGGAAGAGCTTGACCATCTCGACGGCGAGACCGGCGGTGCCGGCGATGCCGACCGCCGAGTACTCGTCGGCGGGGAAGACCTTCTCGATGTCGCGCTGCGCGATGACGTTGCCCATCGTGGCCCGCCGGTCGCCGGCGAGCACCACGCCGCCGGGGAAGGTGAGGGCGACGATCGTCGTGCCGTGCGGCGCCTCCACCGCGCCCTGCACGGGCGGCAGCGGGCGGTTCCCCGGCAGCAGCTCGGGTGAGTGCTCGCCGAGGAAGTCCATGAACGAGGACGAACCAGGCGTCAGGAAGGCAGCAGGTAGACGCCCGGTGCTACGGGTGTTGGCTTCCACGGGTTCCCTTCCGGATAGGCGACAGCCCGACGAGCGGAGTCGGGAGGGGCTCCCAACTTGCCGGTGGCCGACTTGCAGTTGCAGCACAGTACGTCACGGACCCTACCCGCCGTTCGGTGGTGACCAACGTGCACGCCCCTTCTCTTGGCGGTGGACCCGATCTTGCCCGGCCCTCCTGCGCCCGAACCTCCGCACCGGCGCCGGGACGCCGGACGCAAGGCGGCCGGAGTGCCGGGAGGACAGGCCAAGACGCACCACCGCTCGCTCCGGCGCCCCGGCTCCCTGCCGGGCGGGCAGGGAGCCGGGACGGCCCCGGCCGGAACGCCGGGCGCTCCGGCGGGGACGGCCGGGGCGCCGGAGGCCGGAGGCGGACGCGACCGCCCCGGCCTCCACACCCGCAGCGCCAGTCCGGGAGTGCGTCACCGCCACCCGGGCCGTGGCGGGGGCCGGCGGGACCTTGAGGTCCGCCCTCCCCCACCGCGCGTGCCGGGGGTTACTCCCCGCCCTTCTGGACGAAGCCACGGACGAAGTCCTCGGCGTTCTCCTCCAGGACGTCGTCGATCTCGTCGAGCACGGAGTCCACGTCGTCCGAGAGCTTCTCCTGCCGCTCCTTGAGGTCGGAGCTGTCCTGTGCGTCCTCGGTCTGCTCCTCGACCTCCTCGCTGGAACGTGTGGTCTGCTGCTGACCGCCGGTGTCCTTGGTCGCCATCACCCTCACCCCGCTCGGTTCGTCGGACCGGTTCCCGCCGGTCCGATCGGCTCTCGCCGGTTGGATCGCTCAAGATCAGACCCTACAAGCAGGGTCTGACATCGGCCTGCTGTTTCCTCAACGTCCTGGTACCACCCAGGTGATTCCCTCTCCGGCGGATTCGGCACCACCGGTGAGGTCTCGGTTCGGTCCTGATCGCCTCCGTAGCCGCTTCCTGCCCGGTTACGGGCGGCGGCACGCGGGCCGCGCGGCCCCGCCCGCACACCGCTCAGCTGCCGCCCAGCGTCCGCACGAGGTCCTCGGCGGTGCGGCAGCGGTCCAGGAGGTCCTTGACGTGGGCGCGCGTGCCGCGCAGTGGCTCCAGGGTGGGCACCCGTTGCAGTGAGTCACGTCCCGGCAGGTCGAAGATGACCGAGTCCCAGGAGGCGGCGGCCACGTCGTCCGCGTACTGCTGGAGGCAGCGGCCGCGGAAGTACGCCCTGGTGTCGTCCGGCGGCTCCTGGCGCGCCCGCTCCACCTCGTCCTCGCCGAGGATGCGCTTGATGCGGCCCCGTGCCTCCAGCCGGTTGTACAGGCCCTTTCCGGGGCGTACGTCCGCGTACTGGAGGTCCACCAGGTGGAGCCGGGCGGCGTCCCAGTCGACGTCGTCCCGCCGCCGGTAGCCCTCCATCAGCTCCCGCTTGGTGACCCAGTCCAGCTCTCCGGACAGGCTCATCGGGTCCGTCTCAAGCCGGTTCAGGGTGTCCTCCCAGCGGGCCAGGACGTCCTGGGTCTGCTCGTCGGCGTCGGTTCCGTACCGCTCCTCGACGTACTTGCGGGCCAGCTCGTAGTACTCCATCTGGAGCTGCACCGCGGTGAGCATGCGACCGCTGCGCAGGGTGACCAGGTACTGCAGGCTCGGGTCGTGCGAGACGTGGTGGAGGGTGCGCACCGGCTGGTCGACGGCGAGGTCGACGGTGATGAAGCCGTCCTCGATCATGGCGAGGACCAGCGAGGTGGTGCCGAGCTTGAGGTAGGTGGAGATCTCCGAGAGGTTGGCGTCCCCGATGATCACGTGGAGGCGGCGGTACTTCTCGGCGTCGGCGTGCGGCTCGTCGCGGGTGTTGATGATGGGCCGCTTGAGCGTCGTCTCCAGCCCGACCTCGACCTCGAAGTAGTCGGCGCGCTGGGTGAGCTGGAAGCCGTGCTGGCTGCCGTCCTGTCCGATGCCGACCCGGCCGGCGCCGGTCACCACCTGCCGGGAGACGAAGAACGGCGTCAGGTGGCGCACGATGTCGGAGAACGGCGTCTCCCGCTTCATCAGGTAGTTCTCGTGGGTGCCGTAGGAGGCGCCCTTGTTGTCGGTGTTGTTCTTGTACAGGTGGATGGGGTGGGCGCCGGGCACCTTCGCCGCGAGTTCGGCGGCGAGCGCCATGATCCGCTCTCCGGCCTTGTCCCACAGCACGGCGTCACGCGGGTTGGTGACCTCGGGCGCGCTGTACTCCGGGTGGGCGTGGTCGACGTAGAGGCGGGCGCCGTTGGTGAGGATGACGTTGGCGAGACCGATGTCCTCGTCGGTGAGCTGGCTCGCGTCGGCGTTGTCGCGGGCCAGGTCGAAGCCGCGGGCGTCCCGCAGCGGGTTCTCCTCCTCGAAGTCCCAGCGGGCCCGCCGCGCCCGGTGCATCGCGGCCGCGTAGGCGTTGACGACCTGGGACGAGGTGAGCATGGCATTGGCGTTGGGGTGTCCGGGGACGGAGATGCCGTACTCCGTCTCGATGCCCATTACTCGCCGTACGGTCATGCGGCCCTCCTTGCCCGGCGGCGGCCCCGGCCGGGGTCGGCGCTCCCACACCGCTGCGCGCGTGCCCCGGCCGTGCCGGCCCGGGCCGGTCGGGGCGGGTGCCGGCGCGCCCCCGTCCCGGCGGCGGTACCGACGAGCCTAGAACGCCTCCGCCGCGGTGTGGAGATCATTGCGGTCATTGCTCCAGTCCGGTGGCGCCCGTGCGTAAAACGCGTCCGGCTGCGGACGCCCCGTGCGAGGTCGTCCGCAGCCGGCGGTGTTCGTTACAGGTACTGACCGGTGTTCGCCACCGTGTCGATGGACCGGCCGGTGTCCGCGCCCTGCTTCCCGGTGACCAGGGTGCGGATGTAGACGATCCGCTCGCCCTTCTTGCCGGAGATGCGGGCCCAGTCGTCCGGGTTGGTGGTGTTGGGCAGGTCCTCGTTCTCCTTGAACTCGTCCACGCAGGCCTGGAGCAGGTGGGAGACGCGCAGGCCCTTCTGGTCGTGGTCGAGGAAGGCCTTGATCGCCATCTTCTTGGCCCGGCCCACGATGTTCTCGATCATGGCTCCGGAGTTGAAGTCCTTGAAGTACAGGACCTCCTTGTCACCGTTGGCGTAGGTGACCTCCAGGAAGCGGTTCTCCTCGGACTCCGCGTACATCTGCTCGACCACCGACTGGATCATGCCGGTGACCGCGGCCGACGGGTTCCCGCCGTGCTCGGCGAGGTCGTCGGCGTGCAGCGGCAGCCGGTCGGTGAGGTACTTGGAGAAGATGTCCTTGGCGGACTCGGCGTCCGGACGCTCGATCTTGATCTTCACGTCCAGGCGGCCGGGCCGCAGGATGGCCGGGTCGATCATGTCCTCGCGGTTGGAGGCGCCGATGACGATGACGTTCTCCAGGCCCTCCACACCGTCGATCTCGGAGAGCAGCTGGGGGACGATGGTGTTCTCCACGTCCGAGCTGACCCCGGAGCCGCGAGTGCGGAAGAGGGAGTCCATCTCGTCGAAGAAGACGATGACGGGGGTGCCCTCGCTCGCCTTCTCCCGGGCCCGCTGGAAGACCAGCCGGATGTGGCGCTCGGTCTCACCGACGTACTTGTTCAGGAGCTCCGGGCCCTTGATGTTCAGGAAGAAGCTCTTGCCGGCGGGCTGGCCGGTGACCTGGGCGACCTTCTTGGCCAGGGAGTTGGCGACCGCCTTGGCGATGAGCGTCTTGCCGCAGCCGGGCGGACCGTAGAGCAGGACGCCCTTGGGCGGGCGCAGCTCGTGCTCCTTGAAGAGGTCGGGGTAGAGGTACGGCAGCTCGACCGCGTCCCTGATCAGCTCGATCTGGTTCCCCAGGCCGCCGATCTTGGTGTAGTCGATGTCCGGGACCTCTTCGAGGACCAGCTCCTCGACCTCGCTCTTGGGTACGACCTCGAAGACGTAGCCGGAGCGGGGTTCCAGGAGCAGGGCGTCGCCGGGGCGGATGACGGTGTCCAGCAGCGGCTCGGCGAGCCGCACCACCCGCTCCTCGTCGGTGTGCCCTATGACCAGGGCACGCTCGCCGTCCTCGAGGATCTCCTTGAGGGTCACGATGTCGCCGGCGCGCTCGAACTCCATCGCGTCGACGACGTTGAGCGCCTCGTTGAGCATGACCTCCTGGCCACGCTTGAGCTCCTCGAGCTCGACGCTGGGGCTGACGTTCACGCGGAGCTTACGGCCTCCGGTGAAGATGTCGGCGGTGCCGTCCTCGTTGGCCTGCAGGAAGACGCCGAAGCCGGCCGGCGGCTGGGCGAGCCGGTCGACCTCCTCCTTGAGGGCCACGATCTGGTCGCGGGCCTCACGCAGGGTGCCTGCGAGCCGCTCGTTCTGAGCGGACACCCCCGCGAGGTTGGTCTGCAACTCGACGATCCGCTCTTCGAGAACTCTCGCGTGCCGCGGAGAGTCGGCGAGCTTGCGTCGCAGGACGGCGATCTCCTGCTCAAGATGGGCGACCTGGCCGGCAGGGTCTTCGGACCCCCGCACGGGCCGGATGCCGCGGTCGATGTCGTCGTCGTGGGCTGCCACGGTCCTCACCTCCTCCAAGGGGAGCTGGACGCTTCCTGACCCTACCTGGGCCGGTGGGGGTTGAAACCCCTAGATCGAAAAGACTGTCGGCCGGTGACCGATCTTCACCCTTGCGCACCCGCTCCCGCTGGGGTGATACCCACCCAACAACATTCGAAAGCGGGCGGTTGTATCGTCGAGACGGTCAACACCCGTCAGCGAGGGCGTCACTTAGCCCCGCTGGTACCACGTCGAGGGGAACAGCACGCGAGATGACCGCACAGGAGGAGGCCAGCCCGGAGCTGGAAGTCTGGATCGACCAGGACCTGTGCACGGGTGACGGCATCTGTGCGCAGTACGCTCCGGAGGTCTTCGAGCTGGACATCGACGGGCTGGCCTACGTCAAGAGCAGCGAGGACGAGCTGCTCCAGGAGGCAGGGGCCACCACGCCGGTCCCGCTCCCGTTGCTGAACGACGTCCGCGACTCCGCCAAGGAGTGCCCCGGCGACTGCATCCACGTCCGCCGGGTCGCGGACAAGGTGGAGGTCTACGGCCCCGACGCCGAGGACTGAGCACGCACGGTCCGCCCGACCGTGCACACGGGGGCGCCCGGGCCCGGAGAAGTCTCCGGACCCGGGCGCCCTCGCGTGTGCGTCCGGCGACTCGGGGCGGGCGCCCCAGGAAGGACCGCCGTCTCCGGCGGACCGCCTTCTCAGACGGACTGCGCGCCCTGGGCGGCGGGCGGCGCCACCTCGTGTTCGCTCTCGACGAACTTTCCGCCCCGCCACTGCCACCGCACCGCGGTGCGCCGGTCCGGGCAGCACCGCGGCACGCTCTCGGCGGAGTAGCCGAGCAGCGTGGCCGAGATGGTGCCGTGGGTGACCTTCAGGTCCTCGATGTTGGTCTGCTGCTTCGGGGAGACGAGCTCGGCCACGACGCGCGGCGCCGGAGTTCCGTGGGCCGGGGCGAGAACGTACAGGCCGCCCGGCGGCGTCCCGATACCGGTGCGGCACCGGGCCACGGCCACGGTCTCCGGGCGGCCGTCACCGTCGAGGTCGCCCGAGGCGTGCTGGACGACGGCCACGGGATCGGGGTCGCAGTGCAGCGGGTAGGAGGCCTTCGCCGCGTCCGGGGCGGGCGCGCTCGCCGTGTGGCGGGCGGGTTTCGCCGTGGCCGCGGCGGGCTGCACGAAGGCGGCGGCACCGACGACGGCCGCGAGTGCGGCGGCCGTGGCGAGCCAGTGCACGGGGCGGGTGCGGGTGTGCGGGAGGTCCAGGCCGGCCGGGTGCTGCACGCGCGTCGACTCCTGTGGCGAGCTGTGTTCGGGGGTGCTCCGATCGTTCCACAGCGGGCGCCGCGGCGGAACCGGCTCGCCCGGCCCGGCTGTGCCCGGTCCGCCCCGGATGGGGTGCGCGAACGCCGTGTGCGCCGCCCCCTGCCAACGCACGCGGCCGCCCGTCCCACGCGGGGAGGGCGGCCGGGAGCGGTGCCGGGGGCCCGGGTCAGGAGGCCTGCGAGGAGCCGGGGCCGGTGTAGTCCTCGCCGTAGGCGCCCTTAGCCGGACGGCGGCGGCGCAGCGGCGGTTCCACACCGTCGGCGAGGCGGCGGGCGGTGAGCAGGAAGCCGGTGTGCCCCACCATGCGGTGGTCGGGGCGGACGGCGAGCCCCTCGACGTGCCAGGTGCGGACCATCGTCTCCCAGGCGGACGGCTCGTTGAAGGTGCCGTGCTCGCGGATCGCCTCGACGGTGCGGGCGAGCTGGGTGGTGGTGGCGACGTACGCGCAGAGGATGCCGCCCGGCACGAGGGCCTTGGAGACGGCCTCCAGGCACTCCCAGGGGGCGAGCATGTCGAGGATGACCCGGTCGACCTCGGTGTCGGAGAGGTTGTCCTGAAGGTCTCCGACGGTCAGCGTCCACGCGGGGTGGGGGCCGCCGAAGTAGCGCTCGACGTTCTGGGTGGCGATCTCCGCGAAGTCGGCCCGGCGCTCGTAGGAGTGCAGCATGCCGTCGTCGCCGATGGCGCGGAGCAGGAAGCTGCTGAGCGAGCCGGAGCCGACGCCCGCCTCGACGACACGGGCGCCGGGGAAGATGTCGGCCATCGCCAGGATCTGTCCCGCGTCCTTGGGATAGACCACGGCGGCACCGCGGGGCATGGACAGGACGTAGTCGGGGAGCAGGGGGCGCAGCGCGAGGTAGGCGACGTTCCCGGTGGTACGGACGACACTGCCCTCGGGAGCACCGATCAGCTCGTCGTGGGGGAAGGCTCCCTTGTGGGTGTGGAAGCTCTTGCCCTCTTCGAGCGTGAACGTGTAGTGGCGTCCCTTGGGATCGGTGAGCTGGACCTGGTCCCCGACCTTGAAGGGCCCGCGACGGCGGGCGGCACCGGTCGGTTCGGACATGTGACCAGCCTACCGGCCCCCGGGGGTGCCGCCGACCGCGGCCGGTGGCGGGGCGGCGGGATCCGGCCGGGAGTGCGGGCCCGGCCGGTCAGGAGGGGCGGGCCATGGCGGAGACGAAGGCCCGTTCCACGTCCGCGGTGGACAGCACGCCGTAGACGGCGCCGGTCTCCTCCACCACGAGGTACTCGGTGGCGGGGACCGCCCGCAGGTGTTCCAGCAGGTCCTCGCCGGACAGTTCGGCCGAGACCCGCATCCCCTCACGGATCTCCTGGGCCAGGCCGTCCACGGAGACCCACGGCCGGCGGTGGGTGGGGACGCCGGCGATGGCGGCCTCCCTGACCACGGCGGTGGGGGCGCCTGCGGGGTCGACGACGACCAGGGCGCGGGCGCCCGCCTCGTTGGCCTGCCGCAGCGCCTCCGAGAGCGGGGTGGTGGGGGTGACGGGTACGGCCCGGCGGGTGAGGGTGCGGGCGCGCAGCTGCGGCAGCCGCTCCCGGAGCCGGGCGGTGCGCAGGCTGTTGCCGGCGCCGGTCCAGATGATCGCGGCGAGGACGGCGGCCAGCAGGCCGTCGGTGATGCTGTCCGCGCTGCCGATGTCGCGGTTGCCGCCGAGCGCGCCGCTGGCCCCTGCCAGCGGCAGCCCGACCAGGACGGCCACGGCCAGGGCGCGGCCGACCCAGGCGGCGGCCACGGTGCCGGTCATCGGGCGTCCGGTGGCCTTCCAGACCACGGCGCGCAGCATCCGGCCGCCGTCCAGCGGGAGGCCGGGGAGCAGGTTGAAGACGGCCACCACGAGGTTGGAGACCATCAGGCCCGCCAGCAGGACGCCGGGGACGCTGCGGGGTGCGACGGCGCCCAGGCAGAACCAGAAGACGGCGGCCAGGACGAGGGAGAGCAGCGGCCCGACGAAGGCGAGGGTGAACTCGCGGCCCGGCGTCTCGGACTCCTTCTCGATCTCCGAGACCCCGCCGAAGAACTGGAGCTGGATGCGGCGCACCGGGAGGCCGAAGCGGAGTGCGGCGACGGTGTGGGCCAGCTCGTGGACGAGGACGGAGGCGTAGAAGGCGACGGCGAAGAAGAGGGAGACGAGGTAGCGCACCCCGCCGAGCTCCGGCAGGATCCGGTCGAGCTGGCCGCCGAAGACCCAGGTGATCAGCGCGGCCACCAGGAACCAGCTCGGCGCCACGTAGACCGGCACCCCGAAGGGCCGGCCCATGAGGATGCCGCCGCGCTCCCGGCGCGAGGGCGGGGGCGGGGCGTCGGGTCCGGGCGTCCGGCCGGGCGCACCGCCGTCGCCGCGGCCGGAGTCCTGCCGCCCGGCCCCGCCGGGGGGCGTCGGGGGCGGGTCGCCGCCGTCTCCCGGGTCCGGGCTGCGCGGCTCGGCCTCCGCCGGACTCCCCTGTTCCGGCTCCGCCGGTCCGGTGCCCTCGGCGGGACGGCTCTCCCCGGGCCGGCGGGGCTCGGCTGGCGGTCCGGGCGTCCCGGCGGGGCGGGGGTCGGGTGCCGGGCCGGGCTCCTCGGTGCGCGGCGGGTCCTGCCGGTCCGGCCGGGAGGGGCCGTCCTGCCGCCGGGACGGCTCGTGCCCGGGACCTCGCGGGTCCTGTTGCCTCCCGCTCACGTCCACGGCGTCCCCTCATCGATCGGCCTTGGGTTCCGCGGTGGTGCGACGGTGCGCCGCACGGCGGCCAAGCTCTTCCGTCCCGATGGTATGCGGATCACTGTCGGTGGGGGGTCGTAGGGTCGTGTGCCATGGCGACGAGGAACGAGAACAGCGCAGCGGACACCGGCCCGGCCGACCGGCCGGAGCCCGGCGCGCCGGGCGGGGCACCGGACGCCGCGCCCCGCCCGCAACCGGTGACGGGCGAGGGTGCGCCGGGCGCGCCCGCGCCGGCTGCCGCCCGGCAGACGGCGG